>JAGHUU010000178.1 GCA_018064695.1 Candidatus Blautia equi
GCGATCATAAGTGCGCTCAGGAACTGGGAGCTCTTATCGATATTGATGGAGAAATGCTCCGGAATCTCAGTTTTATCCGGAATTCCCGATATTTTCAATGGGAAGTGACCTTCCTCTTCCAGACATTCCACCTGCGCGCCTGCGGTCCTAAGGGTATCGATAAGGGGCTGCATAGGGCGTTTTTTCATCTGCTCAGAGGAGTTCACTGTGTAGGTTCCGGGCTGGAATGCCAGCATGGCAACCAGAAAGCGGGCTGCCGTTCCGGCACTGCCAACATAGATCTCCGCCCGGCGGTTTGGGATCCTGCCGCCAAAACCGGTGATGGTGATATTCTTTCCAAGTCTGCCGTCGGAGGTCTCCTCCACAGGGAAGCCAAGGGTCTTCAGGCATTCCAGAAAATAGCGGGCATCGTCACTTGAGAGGCAGCCGTTTAAGGTGCTGGTGCCGTCCGCCATGGCCGCTAAAAGCAGCGCACGGTTTGTAATGGACTTGGAGCCCGGGGCCGCAGCGTATGTGCAGCGGTCTCTTTCTATATTTAAGGGTCGTTTTACTTCATAAACATCCATTTTATTAAAAATCTCCGGATCGATCATTTTTCAAAAAATATCGTATTTTTTCGAACTTCTTTAAAAAAATATTATACCACCATTTCCCCTTTTCATGCCACCCCTATCAGCAAAAATCTTCTGCTTTCCTTGCATAATTTAAAATTCTGTGCTATTTGTAAATATGCATAAAAATAAAACAAACCAAAATCGAGGACAAAGATCATGAATGAAAAAAATCTGACAGAAGGAAGTGTATTCCAGACGCTGGTGCGCTTCTCCCTGCCCTTCCTGCTGTCCAGTTTTCTGCAGACGTTTTACGGACTTGCAGACCTTTTTATTGCGGGACAGTTTAACGGTTCCGCCACCATCACCGCCGTCTCCGTAGGTTCCCAGCTCATCCACATGCTCACCGTAATCATTGTTGGACTTGCCATGGGAAGCACGGTTATGATCGGGCGTTATGTGGGAGGACGCAAGCTTAAGGATGCCGGACGGGCTATTGGAAATACCGTGCTCTTATTTGCGGGCTTTGCCCTTCTGCTTACCGCAGTGCTTCTGCTCTCTGCAAATGGAATCCTGACACTTCTCGCCGTGCCTTCTGAAGCTATGAGCGAGGCCAGAGCCTACGCTATGATCAGCTTTGCCGGAGTTCCGTTTATTGTAGCCTACAATGTGATCAGCAGTATCTTCCGTGGACTTGGTGATTCCAAGCGCCCTATGTACTTTGTAGCCATTGCGGGCGTTATCAATGTGGGGCTGGACTATCTGCTCATCGGACCATTCGGGATGGGTGCCGCAGGTGCTGCCCTTGCCACCATCTCCTCCCAGCTGCTCAGCGTACTCATGGCACTGGCTTATATGAAGCTTCGCATGAAGGATCTGCCATTAAACAAGGGAGATTTCAAACTGCATCTTCCTGTTATGAAGGAGATCCTCTCCATCGGCATTCCCATTGCCTGTCAGGACGGATTTATCCAGATCTCCTTTCTGGTGATCACCGCCATTGCCAACAAGCGCGGTGTGGATGTAGCTGCCGCTGTAGGTATTGTGGAAAAAGTGATCAGCTTCCTGTTCCTGGTTCCATCCGCTATGCTCTCCTCTGTGTCTGCCATCGCTGCCCAGAACGCCGGCGCAAAGCTCCACGACAGAAGCAAAAAGACTCTGTTCTATGCCATCACCATCGGTGTGGTTTACAGTATCATCGTCACCATCATCTGTCAGTTCCAGGCCGAAAACGTTCTGCTGCTCTTTGCAAAGGATGAGCCGCAGGTCATCGCCAAGGGTGCTGAATACCTGAAGTCCTATGTATTTGACTGCATCGTGGCCAGCATACATTTCTGCTTCAGCGGATATTTCTGTGCTTATCAGAAATCCATCCTCTCCTTCATCCACAATGTGCTGTCCGTTCTTCTGGTCCGCATTCCGGGGGCATACCTGGCTACCCGCCTCTTCCCTGCCACCCTGTATCCTATGGGCTGGGCTCCGCCTGCCGGCTCCCTGCTCTCCGCGATCTTCTGTATTGCGGCGTATATGATCTTAAAAGAGAAGCTGCATAAAGAATAAAAAAACCGGGACAAGGGGACAGGGGCCAGGGGGGGTTTTTTGGAGGCGAAAAAGCGCCGGGGCGCGGGGCCGGGGGGGCGGGGTTTGGTTTGTGGCCAAAGAATTTGGCAGAC
>JAGHUU010000065.1 GCA_018064695.1 Candidatus Blautia equi
AAGACCACGGAAGTTTTTCAGTGCCTCGATGAGCTGCTCTTTGGTAGGCTGTTTGCGGAATTTTACGAATACAGCTGCGGTATGTCCGTTCAGTACAGGAACACGGATACACTGGCAGGTGATGACAGGAGTGGTAGCAGGTTTGATCACGCCATCCTCAATTTTACCCCAGATACGAAGTGGCTCTTTCTCGGATTTCTCCTCCTCGCCGCCAATGTATGGGATGATGTTTGCAACCATCTCAGGCCAGTCTTTGAAGGTCTTACCTGCACCGGAAATAGCCTGGTAAGTGGTAGCTACTACTTCGTATGGCTCGAACTCTTTCCATGCGGTAAGTACAGGTGCATAGGACTGGATGGAGCAGTTTGGTTTTACAGCGATGAAGCCGCGGGTGGTTCCGAGACGTTTTTTCTGGAACTCGATAACGTCAAAGTGCTCTGGGTTGATTTCCGGAACTACCATTGGAACGTCCGGGGTCCAGCGATGTGCGCTGTTGTTGGAAACTACAGGAGTCTCGGTCTTAGCGTATGCTTCCTCGATGGCTTTGATCTCATCTTTGGTCATATCTACAGCGGAGAATACGAAGTCTACGGTTGCAGCTACTTTCTCTACCTCGTTAACGTTCATAACAATAAGGTTTTTAACAGCCTCAGGCATTGGGGTGTCCATTTTCCAACGGCCGCCTACAGCCTCCTCATAAGTTTTTCCTGCACTTCTTGCACTTGCTGCAAGGGTAACTACCTCAAACCAAGGATGGTTCTCAAGCAGGGAAATGAAACGCTGTCCTACCATACCGGTAGCACCTAAAATACCAACTCTTAACTTCTCACTCATAATAAAATCTCCTCATCTTCTCATTTCTTATTCGTCATAAGACATTTATCTCTATGTGTCTTTATCAGACACACAGTTGTCGTCCAGTTAAAGACTATACAAAATTTCTCACAAAAAAGCAAGCACTTTTTTAGTGTTTTTCCAGATAATCTTTGTTTGCTGCGATGACCTGTTTCATCACGTCAGGACCAGGTGCGCCGTAGGTCACACGTTTCTCTACACAGGTCTTCATGCTGATGGCCTCGTAGATGTCCTCCTCAAATACAGGGCTGATCTCCTTATACTCTTCAAGGCTCAGCTCGTCCAGGGAAATATCTTTTTCCAGACAGGTAAGGACCAGTCTTCCAACAATTCCGTGGGCATCACGGAATGGAACGCCGTGGTTTACCAGGTAGTCAGCTGCATCGGTGGCATTGGTAAAGCCGTTCTTTGCGCTGGACTCCATATTGTTTTTGCGGAACTGCATGGTGGCAACCATACCGGTGAAGAGTGCCAGACAGCCCTTAACGGTATCGATGGCGTCAAAGGTCATCTCCTTATCTTCCTGCATATCTTTATTATATGCCAGCGGGATTCCCTTCATGGTGGTAAGGATCTGCATCAGTGCCCCGTACACACGTCCGGTCTTTCCGCGGACAAGCTCTGCAATATCAGGGTTCTTCTTCTGAGGCATAATGCTGCTGCCGGTGGAATAAGTGTCATCGATCTCCACAAATCTGTACTCGTTGGAGTTCCAGATGATGACCTCCTCAGAGAAGCGGCTTAAGTGCATCATAATAGTAGAAAGGGCACTTAAGAGCTCAATAACATAATCGCGGTCGGATACGGAATCCATACTGTTTCTGGTTGGCTCGTCAAAGCCAAGAAGCTCTGCGGTATAGAAGCGATCGAGAGGATAAGTGGTTCCTGCCAGAGCGCCTGCGCCAAGAGGACAGGTATTCATTCTGGTTCTGATATCAGCAAGGCGGCTTCTGTCGCGGCGGAACATCTCGAAGTATGCACCTACGTGATGTGCCAGGGTAACAGGCTGTGCCTTCTGCAGATGGGTAAAGCCAGGCATGTAGGTCTCCACGTTC
>JAGHUU010000208.1 GCA_018064695.1 Candidatus Blautia equi
CCGTTGAAAAAGAACCTGTTCCGCTCCGCACCTACAGCATGACTGAACGCATGAATGCAGACCCGGTTGCCGAAATTCCATTTACCGGCAACAAAGGCATCATGCTTGGCGATGTATATGACGGAAAAGCAACTTTAGAAGATTTTGTGGCACAGCTCACAGATGAGGAGATGTGCTATATGGTAAGAGGAGAAGGCATGTGTTCTCCTAAAGTTACCCCGGGTATTGCAGCAGCATTCGGCGGAGTAACAGATGAATTAAAGGCATACGGCATCCCATGCGCAGGCTGCTCCGACGGCCCATCCGGAATCCGTATGGACTGCGGAACCAAAGCCTTTGCCATGCCAAACGGCACCTGCCTTGCCTGCACCTTTGACCTTGCCCTCTGCGAGGAGCTTTACCAGTGGGAAGGCAAGGAGCTTAGAAAGAACCGCATCGACACTCTTCTTGGCCCCGGAATGAATCTCCACAGAAACCCTCTGAACGGCCGTAACTTTGAATACTTCTCCGAGGATCCACTGCTCACCGGAAAAATGGCAGCAGCACAGCTGAAGGGAATGGCCGCCTACGGCGTCACAGGTACCATCAAGCACTTTGCGGCCAACAACCAGGAGCATCACAGAAGAAACTTTAACTCCATCATCTCCGAACGTGCAGTCCGCGAGATGTACTTAAGAGGATTTGAGATTGCCGTAAAAGAAGGCGATGCTTACTCCATCATGTCCACTTACGGTGCTATCAACGGTCTCTGGACCGCCGGCAACTATGACCTCATTACCACCATCCTTCGTGGAGAGTGGAATTACGACGGTCTTGTAATGACAGACTGGTGGGCATTTATGAACGATGAGGGCGGCGAAGCCACCGTGCAGAATACCGCAGCCATGGTAAAAGCCCAGAATGACCTCTACATGGTAACCGCCGATTCCAAAACCAACGCAAATGACGACAACCTGGCAGAGCGCCTGGCCTCCGGTATGCTGGAGCGCAGACACCTCCAGAGATGTGCGAAGAATATTCTGAAGGTCTTAATGAAATCCCCTGTTATGGAGAGAAGCCTGGGCCGCATGAGCCAGGAGGAAAAAGAGGCCTTTGAGCAGATGGATGCATCCGATAAAGTGGATTTCGACATTATCTTCCATGAATTCGAGGATGGCAAAATGGCTCTGGATACCACCGTTGCCAATACCGACAAGGGAAATTCCCTTCTTTACGGCATTAAGTGCGATCAGAAGGGCGTATATACGATCCGCATGAAGGTAAAGGTAGAAGCATCCGAGCTTGCGCAGGTCAATACCTCCATCTTTATCAATGAGCACCTGATCAATATGATCACCATGAACGGTACCGGGGATGAATGGCAGATCAAAGAATGCGACATCATGCTGTTCGGCCCTAACAATTATCTGAAGTTCTTCTTTGCCGAGAGCGGTACCCGCCTGGACGGCATTACCCTGGAGTACAAAGAAGAGCTGCAGCCATTTTTCTAAGAAAGAATGAGGTGGAAGGATGCTTACCGAGAGAATCAATAAGATCAGAGAAGTGATGCAGGAGATGGTGGATACACAGTTCGTATCCGGCGTAAACTGCATGGTGATCCAGAACGGCGTAGAACAGTTTTATCACGAGACAGGTGTGAGAGATATTGAGACAGGCGAGCCTGTGACCAGAGACACTATTTTCAGATTATATTCCCTGACAAAAACAATTACCTCCGCAGCGGTAATGATGCTTCTGGAGGATGGCAAGCTGGATCTGCTGGATCCTGTGTCCAAATTCCTGCCTGGATTTAAGAAACAGCATCTGCAAAAAGACGGACGCTGCTATCCGCCGGAAAAAGAGATCACCATCCAGATGCTCCTGAATATGACCTCCGGAATTCCATATCCGGGAAACAATGATCCTGCCGAAGTGGCAGCTGATAAGATGATGCAGGAGATCATCCAGAAGATGGGTACAGATGAAGCTCTCTCTACCGTGGAGATCGCTAACAGAACAGGAGAGCAGCCGCTCTGCTTTGAGCCGGGTGCCACCTGGAAATATGGATTCTCCGCAGATATTCTGGGCGCTGTAGTAGAAGTAGTTTCTGATATGCGCTTTGGAGATTTCCTTAAGAGAAGGATCTTTGAGCCTCTTGGAATGGACGACACAGCATTCTTTGTACCTGAGGAAAAGCAGTACAGACTGGCAAAGGTCTACAGAGATACGCCAAACGGACTGGAACTTTACACAGAACCGCACCTTGGTGTTCAGAATGAGATGAAATATGATCCGGCATTTGAGTCCGGCGGTGCAGGCCTGGTATCCACCATTGAGGACATTGCCAGATTTGCCCAGATGCTGATGAACGGCGGAACTTTGGACGGAGCAGTGATCCTCTCACCTGCCACGGTAAAATTTATGACCAGCGGCCAGCTTTCTGATATTCAGCAGAAGGGCGTGGACCAGTGGGACGGCCTTGCCGGACACAGCTATGCAAACTTCATGCGCGTTGTGAAGGATCCTGAGAAGGCAGTAACCCTCTCAAGCAAGGGCGAATACGGCTGGGATGGATGGTTAGGCGTCTACATGACCAACGATCCGGCTCACGATCTCACCATGATCATGATGCAGCAGAGAGTGGACAGCGGCACCACAGGCTACACCAGAAAGATCAGAAATGTACTTTTCTCCAGCCTGACAGAAGAATAAAATAAGTAACTATATGAGCCATCAGGGACGGAAATTTGTCCATCCCAATGGCTCATTTTTTATGTCTGTAATAATTTCTCTGATAGTTGTTACAAAAGTATTTAACTCATGCAACATATAGCAAATATGAATTCTGTACTTATATATATTTTAGTGTAAATTGTATGAAAATTTACCTCGAAAATTGTGAAAAAATATAGAAAAAAACACAATTTTATGTTTACTTTCCACGGTTCATTCTCTATAATTAATCTGAATATGGATAAATCTACGCAATAACTATATCAATTTTAGGCGTTAGGAGCATACACATGAAAGCAAAGAGATTGAGAACATTATCAGGAAAGGGCGTATCCGTAGCACTGGCGGCAGCAATGATACTGAACAGCACGGCGGTGACTACACTGGCGGAATACATCGTGGACGACAGTTACCTGTACGAAGAAGATACCGGTACAGAGTACAGCGAAGAGTATTCCTACAGTACAGATTCTTCTGCAGGAAATACCTACAGCACAAATTCCTATAATACAGATTCATATGGTACCGCATCTTATCAGGGACGTTCCTACGGGGAAGTGAGCGTCAGCGGAACAGGGCTTGACATCTACAGTTCATATGCCTTTGTTGATCCTGATACAGACAGTACATATATATATGTGGAACCGGCCACAGGCTACAGCCTGCCGGAATCCCTCACCATTGTGGTGAACGACAGCGACTATGTGGAAGCTTACCTCGGTGAGACCGTGTACACAGCACACTGGGCACCATACTCCTGGGATTCCTCCACAGCCTATGTAGAATGTATTCCAAATGCCAATCATATATCCGTAAGCGGAACCGGAAATCTTTCCTTCGACCTGCCTGAATGTGTGTATACAGGAGAGGAAGCCTATATCTCTTATAATAACGAAAACACAGCCAAGTATCAGGCACCTGAAACCATCGTTGTTACCACAGAAAGCGGCAAGGAAAAATACTTTAACGGATCTGATTCCGGTGTGATCGCTCTTCCTGCTATGTGGGTGGACAGCAGCACTGAGATCTCCTACAGCTGCGAGCTTCAGAACTACAAAGTATCCGTAACAACCGATACCCCGGAAGGCTTCGCAGAGCTGGAAAAAGCACAGACAGTTCCATATGGCTCAGACGCAGTATTATCCTATACATTAAACGAAGGCTTTGAGATCGATAACAGCAAGACCTCCGGTGCAGTAGTCGGAAACGGAAGCATCACCGCAGAAAACGTGATCGCACCTGAAACCGTTACTGTCGGAGCAAAAAGAATTCAGTATAACTCCTACCTGGCAGATGACCTGCCAAACCTTGATCTGACCATTACCAATAATGGCGGAAAAGTATATCACGGACTTACCTTTACAGCAGAGATCGCACCTGCATCTTCTGAATATGTTCTTCCTGATCCTGCTGATATTTATGTAAATAATATGGCTGTTGGCTCTGACGGAGTATCCTACAGCAACGGACAGCTTACAGTGGACGGTTCTCTGGTGACCGGCGACATCCTGATTTCTGCCAGAGCACTTCCGAAATATGCCATCACCGTACAGGGAAATGGCGTAGCCGGATACATGATCCCAAGATCCCAGAGCAATGCCATTGCGGGAAGAGAAACTAGGATTAATCTTAGCACTTCTGAAGGATACCACTTCCCGGAGGGTGCAGAAAACATTTCTGTAACAATTAACGGCGCATCTGTTACATCCACTTTTGAGAAGATGGATGAGAAACATCTGATCGTTTGTGTCAGCGGAGCGGACATCACCGGTGACATCACAGTGGAAGCTGATACAGAAAAAGATACTTACGATTTTGAGTACAACGATTCCGAATCTGTAAACGGAGCAGTTGCTTCTATTAATGATGATCCTACTTATCTGGATGCATTTACCATGACACTGGTTCCGGCTCCCGGATATGACCTTCCGGAGGAATTAGATGTTACCGTAAACGGAACTCCACTTGATCCATCTGTTTTCTCTTATGATGTAGAGAAGAGAACCTTCTCCGTTCCGGAAGGATATGTAGATGGAGATGTAGAAATCAACGGAACCTCAACTCCACACGATTACAGCGATCTGAAAGATCAGGTCTATGCTAAGGGCGAGGCAGGTCTTTCTGTTATCCGCGTATATGTAGAAGGAATTCAGAACGATGAGGATGGCGTTGAAAAGTCCATCATGGTAAATCTTATGGATGCCAGCGGAGCAGCAGTGGAATCCAGGAAAACTTCCGCTATGGAGTCCGGCGAGACCACATTCGTTTTTGCAGATGGTATTAAGCCTGAAACTTCTTATACATATACCGTAAGCTATGAAGTAAACGGCACTGAATATTTTGCAGAGGCCGGCAGCTACGCTGCAGAGGGAACCTGCACCACCGAGAAAGTGGCAAAGGCAACCATCAAAGATATTGATGTGAATATCGGTTTTGCCCATGTTGAGGCGGAATATGTGGCAGATACCTTATCTGACAACGTATATCGTTCTGTAAGCAACAATCCGCTTAAATTCGTATTCAGCAAGGCCGGCAGCTCCGAGGAGCAGGTAAGCACCGCTTACGAATCCGGTAATATCCTTTCCGGTAATATGGATGGCCTTGAGCCTGGCACTGCTTATACATTCCGTCTTGTGGGAGAAGCTGCTACCAGAATTGATCTGGATCAGAATATGAACCCACTCGAGGTGATTCTGGCAGAGGGTGAGATGACAACCTTAAAGCTTCCTGAGATCACCGCCATCAGCGCAGATACCAATGCTGACGGAAGCGTTAAGCTCACAGCAGATCTGAATGTGGATGGTGCGGGACGCGCAATGGTATGGTTCCTTGTATCCGGAAACGGGACAAAAGATGAATACAATGGCTACGGCGAGAACGAGAACGACAGCAGCCCGGCATCTACCAGAAGTGCTGTTCTCAGCAGCGATACGATTGAGAAGAATACACTGTATACTGTAACCGCATATGTAAGTGCTGACGGCAACAGTGTTCAGAAATATTATGATAACCTGCAGACATCCTTCATCATCACAGATGCAGATGCCGGCGTACAGGCAGAACCAAACGTTACTACCGTTAAGTTCAGCGGTGCTGCTCCACAGAACCTGACCCTGACATCCATTGAGATCTATGATGCAGCAAGTGGTCAGAGCATTCAGACTGTAGATGCAAATGCAGACGGCACTGCCAAGGCAGATGGCCTTACAGCTGCTACCGATTACGAGTATCTTCCATATTATACACTGGCAGGAAGCACAGGCAGCCTCATTAAAGGCAGACGTTCTTCCTTCACCACCAAAGCGGCCGTTGTTTATGGAAACCCTGCTCTGGAGGTTCTCAACACCACCGGAACCACCGCACTCATTCAGGCAAATCTGCTGGGCTATGAGGAGCAGGAGATCGAATCCTGTACCCTCACCGTAGATGGTCATGTTGTATTGGGCGAGGTCATCTCCGGACAGAAAGATGATGCACTGGTGATCTTTGAAGTACAGGAGCTGGATCATGACACTGCATACACTGCAGAGGCATCCATCAGCGTGGACGGCGAAGAGATCCTTGTATCCGGACAGGATCCTGCACTGGAGTTCTCCACAAAGAGTCTTCCTGAGATCCTCACCATCGAGAAGATCACAGACGATGAGAACGGTACCAACGAGGAAATCAACTTTACATTTACTGTAGGATATAAAGATGGTGCTAATACAGATCAGAAACAGGAGGAATCCATCAGAGTGGAGGTTCTCTCCGATACACTGAATCCTCAGACAGACTATCTTGTTTCCGAAGGTAATGACAAAAATACTTATTATGTAACCGCTATGAAAAACGGTATCCTGACTATCCACGTAAGTGATATGTACAGTGATGAAGTAGAGATCACTAAGGATATTGTAGTTGATAAGATCGACTTCACCGCTCCTGATGCAGGTGAGACTGTCACCGCAAGCGGTTCCGTAACAGCAGAGCTTGCAAAGGATTCTTCCGAAGTTGCATACTTTAACGGCGCAGTTGCCGTAAAAGCACATCCGGTAGATCCGGAGGTAGAAGGTGAGTACGCCTCCGGTGTAAGCAAAGTAGATTATCAGTTTGTAAAAGTCGGCACACAGATCTCCGGCAGTGCATGGCAGAATGCAGCTGCTGATGAGAGCGCAAGCTTCGATGAAGAGGGCGAGTACGATGTGGCAGTAAGAGCCACCGACGAAGCCGGCAATACAGGCGATGTGGCTATGTTCGGTCGTGTTATGATCGATAAGACCGCTCCGGTTCTTCAGCTCAGCCTTGATAAAGACAGCAGCTTCCAGGATTCCATTGGAAGAGATTACTATACAAGCGATCTTGAGATTCCTGTAACCGCAGTTGATGAGAACGGCAGCGGACTGGAAGAGATTGTGATCAGCCGAGACGGTGCTGAGACCGTCATCAGCGATGCTGATACCCTTGCTAAATTCGCAGACGGACGCTACAGCGTTCTGTTCAGCCAGAGCAATGCAGGTATGCATACTTTAACTGTTATCGCAACAGATAAAGCAGGAAACACCAGTGAGGGATCTGTAGAGTTCTGCTTCTACCATTCCCCAGAAGATATCGTGATGACTCAGGATGCTCCGGCCGTTTATGACGGCGAGGCACTGAAAGCCGGTGAGGACTTCACCATCGACACCGGTGCAGATAAGGGTGAGATCACTTACTCCTATGTTGAAGTCGGATCAAAAGATGCTGTTCAGGGACTTCCTGTGAATGCAGGTTATTATACCATCTATGCAGAGATCGCAGAGGATACTGAGAACTTCTATCCTGCAGCATCCGCTTCCTGCGACGTAGAGATCAAAAAAGCAGCGGCTCCATCTATTATCAAAGATGCAGTACAGTATGTTTACGCTGTAGGATCTGAGGGAGAGGTTTCCATCGACCTCAGAGCAAAACTCCCAGCAGATGCCGGTGCAGTAAATTACATGGCAGACATCACTGATCTGAATGGAATTATCTCTGATGATGATATCGATTTAGACGGTGTTCTTGTTTACACTGTTGAGAGACTTTCCAGCAGTGATATCGGTGCAGTTTGTATCTTCAAAGTAAACTTCGAGATGGACAACTATGATACCGCTGAGTACACATTACGTATCTCCATCATCGAATGTGATCACACCAACTGCGAGATCCATTATGAAGTAAATTACGATGGCTTCACTCATACAGGCATGTGTGAGAGATGCGGCGAGGAGCTTCTGAAAGAAACACACGACTTCGGTGCAGATGGCATGGAACCTGACTGCAGCAAGTGTGGTGTTGGCAATATCGCTGTACATGAGTTCGCCACAGCTGCAACAACCTTTGACGGAAACATGCAGGTACCGATGGTTTATACAGAAAGTCTTGTTGAAGGTGAGGATTATCTCATCGAAGAAATCCAGAAATCTGATGCCGGTACTTATACAGTAGTTATTACAGGTTTTGATGCTTATGCCGGAACCAAAGAGATCAGCTGGACCATCGCTCCTGCAGCTATCGCCGTCACAGTGGATGAGGGACTGACCAAGGGATACGGTGACGCAGATCCTGAGATCACCTATACTTTGGATGGTCTTTGTGGAGATGATGAGAAAGAAGATATCCTCTCCGGTGCACTTGGCCGTGAGGAAGGTGAGGTACCTGGTATCTACATGATCACCAAGGGAACCCTTGAGATCGCAGAAAATGTTACAAACTATGTTCTTGGAAATATCCTTACCGCAGAGTTCAGTATCACCGAGAAGGAACTGATGATCAAAGCAGATTCCCTTGAGAAGACCTATGGCGAGGAAGATCCGGAACTCACATGGACACCAAGCGAGGAGACCGTTGCGGACGGTGCAGAAGCACCTGTAGTAACCATCGAGCGTCAGCCTGGCGAAGATGTCGGTGAATATGAGATCACAATCAGCGCTGATCCTGACCAGAATCCATATTACATTCTGGAGCTGGAAAACGGCGTGATGACCATCAATCCTAAGAGTATTGCCGATGCAGTGGTAACTCTTGGACCTGCCCTGATCTACAACGGAGAAGAACAGGAGCAGACAGTAGCTTCTGTACTCCTTGATGAGGAGGAAGAGCCAACCTACAGAGTGGAAGGCAATGTACAGACAGAGGTTGGCAATTACGTATTAGGCGTGATCGGAACCGACAACTACTGTGATTTTGTAGAAGCAAAATATGCTGTCATTGATGCAGAGCCTGAGACAGAGGACGGCGCAGTACTCATTGGTCAGGGAAGTCTGGAAGTACAGATCCAGATTGGGGAGAACGCTCCGGAGACCACCTTCAAGATGGATGACGAAGAACTTCTTAAAGATATGATCAAAGACGGTACCTTCACTGCAGAGGAACTTGCAGAAGTATCCAGCGGTGAGACAATCTCCCTGATTCTTTCTGTAGAAGATGCAACCGACAGCATTGATCCTGAGGTAGAAGAAGCATTTGAGGATGCAGCAGGAGAGTACTCCATTGGTCAGATGCTTTACATTGACCTTTACAAATTCTGCGACACCGATGAGGATGAGGATCCTGAGTTGATGGAACAGGTGACAGAGACCTCTAAGAAGCTTACAATTGTGATCACCCTGCCTGATAGCCTTATCAACACAGATCCTAACGTCAGCAGATCCTATATGGTTGCCCGCTATCACGAGGGCACTGTAGACCTTCTTCCTGCATCTTACAATGCACAGAGCGGCACCATCAGCGTATCCAGCAATAAGTTCTCTGAATATGCGATCCTCTATAAAGATACCGAGATCATTCCTGAGCCAACAGATGTTCCGGAGGCAACTCCAACACCTGAAGCAACTCCTGCACCGGAGGCAGGCCCAACAACCGCACCTGGCAATAACGGAACCGGAACAGGCGACGGCGGTAATGGCAGCGGAAACAACAGTGGCAACAATGATGGAACCGGCAATGGAACCGGAACTAATGGAACCGGCAATGGAACCGGCAATGGAACCGGAACTAATGGAATTGGCAATAATGCCTCCGGAAATAC
>JAGHUU010000285.1 GCA_018064695.1 Candidatus Blautia equi
CGGTATCCCTCAGCAGGGTGCTCCAACTCGCCCTCGTATGCCTCAGCAGGGTGCTCCTTCCCGTCCTGGTATGCCTCAGCAGGGCGGCGCTCCTTCCCGTCCTGGTATGCCTCAGCAGGGTGCTCCGGCTCGTCCTGGCATGCCTCAGCACAATGTACCACAGCACGGTGGTCCTGCTCGCCCGGGAATGCCTCAGCAGGGTGTTCCAATGCCGCAGCCACAGGCTCAGCAGGCTCCTGCAGCCGCTTCTGTAAGCAATCAGGTCATCAGCAGCTATATGCCTGATCCTATGAGCCATGCAGATTACGCCCGTTTCTATCAGATGGGCGAGGAGATCCGCTCCATCCTTCTTGGTGTACAGGAGGATGTCCGCTCTGAGATGGCAGCTGCCAATGAAGTACCTCAGGCAGTGACCTGT
Organism: Candidatus Blautia equi; assembly: GCA_018064695.1. GTDB lineage: Bacteria > Bacillota > Clostridia > Lachnospirales > Lachnospiraceae > Blautia_A > Blautia_A equi. The sequence continues at coordinate 419 of JAGHUU010000285.1, forward strand.
CCATGGTGTGGTGCTACCACCATTCCTACCGCTAACGGCACCTGCGAATACTGCGGTGGTTCCGTAAGATAAAAGGAGGCGCCTATGAAAAAGAATACTGTATCAGCAATTCTTACCGCTTCTATGCTCTCTTCCGCCTGCCTTGGCGCTATGACTGTTCAGGCAGAGGATATTCCTGTTTCCCCTCTGGCCGTAGCCGTAGGTGAAGCTTATGACTGGACCTTCAGTGAGGAGTTTGATCTTCCGGTCTGCCGTGTTTCCTATCCGGCCCTCTACCTGATGTACGGATGCGAGCTGGCTTTTTCAGATCTTTCCAAGACTCTGGACGACGTAAACCAGTATCACCTGAACAACGGCAATATTGCCAAAGATAACCTGACTGCCTTCGTGGGCGATGCGCTCCAGTACTATACCGCAGAGGAGTGGACCCCATACTCCTGCGATGAGACCCTCTCCGTTCGAAGAGCAGATACCCATGCCATCAGCCTTGTGTTCACCACAGAAGCTTACGATGGTGCCTTCGACACCAGAAAGAGCTACTGGGCAGAAAACTATGACAGCGCCACCGGCAACCTGATCTTCTTATCCGATGTGGTTACCGATATGGACGCACTGCAGGCAGCTGTAAACGACGCCCTGATGACCGGCTATCCGGATGTTCCTTATTACAGCGAGACCGTAGTTTCCGACTACTTTGCAAATATGGACCAGATCGATATCCCATGGTCTCTGGATTACACCGGACTTACCTTCTACTTTAATGTAAACGCACTTTCCGACCTGGTGGATTACGCGCAGGTAGTATCCGTTCCGTTTGCGGATTATCCGGAGCTCTTTAATCCATACTATATGGAGACCTCTCCTGACTACTGTGCAACTCTGGACTGTGATGTTCCATACTACTATGACCTGGATTCCGACGGCGTGCAGGATTTCCTGTACATTGCGGGCGACAGAGACGAGTACGGCACATTCTCCAACCAGATCATCGACATCAACGGCGAGGACGCTGTATTTGATACCTACAGCTTTGAGATGACCCCTACCTTTGTTCACCTTGCAGACGGCAGAAATTATCTCTACATTGAAAACCAGCTGGAGAGCGATTACAGAGAGATCGCAGTCTATGATCTGAACAACGGCACTGCTTCCTATGTGGACACCGTAGCTGCACATACCCTGGCTTATCCTGAATTTGAGGAATATGTGACCAGAGACATCATCACAGAAGTCAACTACATGCACCTGGAATCCCGCTCCAATATCTGCGGCACCCTTGGTGCTACCAGAACCTACTATCCGGATGAGAACGGTGTTCCTGTTTCCGCTGAGTCTCTGTATCATCTTCTTCCTGCCAGCCCATACACCCTTCTTAAGGATCTGGAGGCAGAGATGATCGACGCTCAGAGCTACGAAAGCCTTGGAACTATGAATCTCTACGCCGGAGCAGTCCTGTATCCATACTCCACAGATATGGAGAGCTTTATGGATTTCTACATGGAGGACGGAACCGTATGCCGTATCTCCATCGATATTTCCGGTTGGCCACAGCTTGTCAACGGCATGAATGTAGAAGAGGTCTTTGACGGCATCATTTATGCCGGATGATCTTCGGATCTGACCGTATAAAGCACTTTTCCCCGGGCATCAGAGGATGCTCCGGGGATTTTTCATTCCGTGACAAAACATAGAAAACACAAGATAAATTTATGATAGCCTGAGAATTGCGGTACAGGGTATAATTTTTTTATCTAATTTAAAGGAGGCTTCCCATGAGCAATTATGAGCATAGAAAAGCAACACAGAAGATTCAGTTCGTAAACGAAAACGGACAGGTGCTTGCCAATACCGATGTACAGATGAAACTTGTAAATCATGAATTCCTTTTTGGATGCGGCGCTTTTGATTCCCTTCCTGCCACCTCTTCAGAGGATCTTGGAAATGTGGACTTCTATCAGGATAAGGTGGTTTCGAAAAAAGAATTTTACATAGATCGCGTGAATAAATTCCTGGATGTATTCAACTACGGTACCATCCCATTCTACTGGGGCGGTTTTGAGCCGCAGGAGGGCGAGCCTCTTACCGACAGCCGTATGCGCGCTGCCAAGTACCTTCAGGAGCATGGTGTACGTGTTAAAGGACACCCACTCTGCTGGCATACCGCCTGCGCTAACTGGCTGATGGAGTATGATAACGCAACCATCCTTCAGAAGCAGCTGGACCGTATCCACAGAGATGTAACGAAATTCCGCGGCGTAGTTGATATGTGGGACGTCATCAATGAAGTAGTTATCATGCCTGTATACGATCGCTATGACAACGCCATCACCCGTATCTGTAAAGATCTGGGCCGTGTACGCCTGGTAAAAGAGGTCTTTGACGCAGCCAAAGCCGCTAACCCGGATGCCACCCTTCTGATCAACGATTTCAACTTATCCGAGAGCTACAGAATCCTCATCGACGGATGTCTGAACGCAGGCGTTCCAATCTCCGCAATCGGTATCCAGACCCACCAGCATCAGGGCTACAGAGGCCGCGAGTGGCTTGAGGATGTTCTGGACCGCTTCTCCTTCTTTGGTCTGCCTCTGCATTTCACCGAGAACACTCTTGTTTCCGGTGAGATCATGCCTGCACACATCGTGGATCTGAACGATTATCAGGTAGACGAATGGCCAAGCACCCCTGAGGGCGAGGAGAGACAGCGTCAGGAGTGGCGTGAGATGTATGAGATCCTCTTCGAGCATCCGCTTGTTGAGGCTGTCACCGGATGGGATTTTGCCGACGGCGCATGGCTTCATGCTCCAAGCGGCCTGATCCGCGAGGACAACTCTCCTAAGCCATCCTACTTTGAGGTGAAGAAGCTTGCCCATGAGGAATGGCACACCGAGGGAACCCTTCATACCGATGAGAACGGTGTTGCAGAGCTCGCCGGCTTCCGCGGAGACTACCTCATCACTGCCGAGGGCAAGACCGCTCAGTTCAAGCTCACCAAACAGACTACCGACGGAACCATTCAGATCGTAGTTAAATAATCAGCATTCACGCAAAACAGTTGGGACTTTTAGTTGTCCCAGCTCAGAGTGTCGACAAAGTCCTTTTTTATATTGAGCTTTGTCGGCACTCTTTTTTTATTTCTATTTATGTAAGTTGCTTAAGCTACAGCTCAGATCTGCTCCGTTAACGTACGCTAGCCTTGACATTATACCCGATGGCGAAGCATTGCTTATTGTGTCGAATAATGAAAAATGGTGTCGAAATAGGAGATATTAACACTTTAAAATGTAGAAGTTAAATAGAAGAATGGAAATGGATGATACATATATATTAAACCAGCGAGTTGCACTTTTAAGATCAACGGGTAAACGAGGAATAGAGTATCCTTTTATTTCATTGCTGACTAATAGTAAAGATTTCGTTGGTGATTTAAGAAGTCGTGCTACTATAATGGACATATCTCAAATGAAGAGGTTATTAAGGAACTGCTCAAGGCAGCTCAGGAAGTTACCACCTGGCTTCAGCAGGGCCAAAAACTGGGATTAACGCAGGAGGAACTGGCATTCTATGATGCTTTGACGAAACCAGAGAACATAAAGGATTTCTACGAGAACGATCAGCTGCTTGCCCTTACACGAGAGCTGACGGAGATGCTTAGAAAGAACAGAACCATCGACTGGCAGAAGAAGGAAACTGCCCGTGCATCCATGCGCAAGATGGTTAAACGACTCCTGAAAAAGTATGATTATCCACCGGAATCTTATGAGTCTGCAATAGCGGTTGTTATCAGCCAGTGCGAGCTATGGATGGATAATGTTGGGGCATAATACCATTATATCGGTTGATCCGGGCACACCCCTGTTAAACAATAATCGTGAACAATATGCTGGTAATAAAGCTCCCGGAGTTATCCGGGAGCTTTGTTTGTCAGGGGAGTTTCTGATAAAAAAGCGGGAAGCTCATCGCTTCCCGCCAAATCTGTTTCTATAATTTTGTTCTCGCCGTTTGGGGCATGGTCATATTTTTATTTATTCTGCAGCTGAAGTACTTCCTCCAGAATGGTCTGATTATCTTTGTCGAGGCCAATCCGGGTTATCAGGTCGCAGATTTTTTGTACGTATTCTACCGGTTTCTCAACATCGGAAGCGATCTTTGATATGGAATAGTTCTTTCGCATCTTAATCAAAATAAGATCATTAGATTCTTCACTTCTTCCTTCTACTCTTCCTTCTATTCTTCCTGCATCTTTCTCCCGATCCAAAATGTCTCCAAATGTCATGTAATCTCCCTCCAGTGCTGGGTTCTTTCTTATCACTTCTACATAGGAATTCATCTGCTCTGTAGCTTCATCTACCACGTTTTGAGCATGGCTGTCTTCTATGTATCGTAACATATTTTTGATTGACTGACTACCGCCTATTTTTCCTTTAGTGTAGAAGTAAATATAGGTAAGACCATCTTCGTATTCCAGATCCGTGGATTCTTTACAGCTATTTCGGAAGGTGTACATAACTCTATCTTCACCGAAGATATCAAAATTGGTTATGGTGATGACATACAGGTTCGGAATCCTGGAGAAGTCTTTCAAACCGGATTTCAC
>JAGHUU010000262.1 GCA_018064695.1 Candidatus Blautia equi
AAACCCGAGGTCTGCAGTGAAAAAGCCATCACCGAAGGTGATTTTGCATGGCTTTTTCACCGTTACTGGAACGGAAACGAAGTGGACGTGAACAGTAACAATATGATGCCAAGGTCAAAAGGTCTTGTGTTACATGCTTGCATGAAAAACATGATTTTGGGACCTGTAAAAACATGAGAATATAAGAGGAGATGAAAAGATGAAAGGCAGATTTGTTGTGGCACAGATGGAGGGTACTTCAGATCCAGGGAAAAATGTGGAGAAGGCTCGTAAAGTTGTAAGATGGGCAAAGGAAGAGAAAAAGGCAGATATGGTTCTTTTCCCGGAGACATTTTTAAATTATGTGACATCAGAGATCACCATGGAAGAGAGAGTAAAGCTTGCACAGAGTCTGGATGGTCCTTTTGTGAAGAAAATGCAGGAGATAGCTTTGCAGTATCAGACATGGATCGTGTTCGGAATGAGGGAATATGCAGGAGAGAAGAATTATAATACCATTGTGGTTCTGGATGATCAGGGAAAAATGGTAACGCATTATCATAAGACGCATCTTTATGACGCATTTTCAACGAAGGAATCCGATGAATTTCTGGCAGGAGATGAGTTATTCACACCGATCGAGACGCCGTTTGGCAGAATCGGACTCTTTGTCTGTTATGAGGCGAGATTCCCTGAGATCGCACGAAAGCTGGCTCTTGAGGGGGCGCAGATTCTGCTGATGCCGACGGCCTGGGTACAGGGTAAGAGAAAACGGGAGCAGCTTGAGATCCTGGCATCCGCCAGAGCACTGGAGAATACGGTCTATCTTCTTGCGGCAAATCTTTGTGCCGGGCAGTGCACGGGAGGAAGTATGATTATTGATCCGTTCGGGGAAATCCTGGAACAGGCAGAAGAGGAAGAAAAATGTCTGTTTGCAGAGATTGATACAGAGGATATCGATCGGATTCGAAATACCCTGCCATCTCTGCGAAACAGACGTGATGAATTATATTCTTAAGTTTTAATAGCTGTGACCGCCACCGCCGCCGCCACCACCACCGCCTCCACCGGAGGAGGAGCTGGAAGAAGGGGGATCGTATTTTTTAGTCTGATGGGTGAATTTCTTTTTCACCTTGGTTAAGGAAAGATCCTTTGATAATGCACTCATCACTTCACTTACCGTAGCCTTTTTGGTGCTTGAGGTCCAGATGGCTGCGACGAAACAGATCATAAGTGAAAGGATGATGGAGAAAAAGAAGTTGCTGGTATGCTTCATAGGCTCAGCGATCGTACCGCCATAGAGCAGCGTGCTCATTTCATAGAATGCTTCCGCGGCACAGTCATAATACTGCTCATTGGAAGCAAACTGATAAACGTTGTCGGTAATGGAGACTGCTTTTCCGCCTGTGACGTATTTATAGATGGCTCCATTTGCAAAGATCTCCAGACGTCTGTTCTGGGTGTCATCCAGAAATACGACTCCGGAACCGCCGCCATAGCATCCTTTTTCGTCATTCAGATAATGCTTCGCGAAGTCAGATGCGCTGCGGTATGGATTCTGCGAGATCGTCTTATAATATGCAGAACCAAAGTCTGTCACCATGCTCATGTAATAAAGCAGACAATATTCTTCTTCGTCAGTCAGACGGTCGGCATCGTCTTCAACGATCGCGATGTATCCGGTCTCAGGGTTGGTGTAGCAGTAGTGCTGCTCGTCCTCTGATAAGCCGATATCTTCCTGCACCGCTTCCCAGTAGACTACATCATAATCTGCTTCTTCGGCAAATACTGCGTTTGGTGAGCCGAAGGCAAGGAGAAACGTCAGTATGTAAAAGCATAAGGTCCGGATAATTCTAGTATTCATGCTCGTCACCTCCTCGTTTGCCAAGCTGAGGCAGTTTGTGTGTTGAGAGGATGTTATGCTGCTTGATGATGCTGATAAATGTAATTGCTACGCCTATCATGATCGCTGCGCAGCAGGCATAGTATGCATAATCGGACATAGATCTGTAAAAATACAAAAATACGCCTGCGAGAAGGAGTGCGACATGGTAGATATAGAGGTACCATTTGAACTTGTAACTTCTCTTTTTTTCGGTTTCTCCAGATCCGGCACTTTGAAATCCCTTGTCATTTCCATGGAATTCGCGCTTCTGAATGGTCATGCCCTGATAGATAGAAATAGCGGTGCTGATCAGATGAAGGATCATTGCCGCAACTATCATCTCGGTTGGTTCAAGGGTCGGCAGCAGTTCCAGCAAGAAAAAGAGTGGAATTGCAACGAGAAGGGATATGAGCAGATACTTTTTCGGGTCGATCGGAATGTCGGCTGCGATCTTTCCGTTCTGTCCATTTGCAACTGCATAGGTTACCCTGTTTTTTCCGAAATGATTGGTCAGAAACCACACCGGATATAATACAAAATCATTTTTCGCATTTTCAGGCTGAATCTTTGCGGACAGCTTTGACTTGTCCATAGTCAGACCCTCAAATTCCGGGAGATTGCTAAAGCTTGTTGAGACATCTTCTTTCAGATAATCTTTGGCATCATTTAAGTAGACTTCTGATGCGACATCGCCTTTGTCTGCATAGAATCCGCTCATATAGGCCGGATTGAAGTCTTTGGCCTGTCTTGTATCAAAAGGGCTGATCCGTTCACTGATATCATCGTAAAAATTGGAGGCAGAGTCGAAGGAGATACCGTCGTAGCTGCCCTTGGCATTTGCCACAAGATGATAATGATCGGTTATAATGTAATCGCCTTTTCGTTTTTCTGTATAAGCATTTGCATGGATCTCCTGATCTACAGAAAATCCGTAAGACCAGTATGGCATATAGATTCCGCGCAGCTTACTCATCTCAGATTCTTTTCGAAGATAACCTGGGGCGAAAACAGCTCTCTTCATTCTGTTCCGGAAGCTTTCCTGACACTGCTTTTCATCAATGGAGAACGGGATGATCTTCGCAGGTCTTTTCTCTTTCCCGATTCTGGACTGAAGCTGTACGGAAGCACCGCAATAGCTGCAGAAGGTAGCTGCTGTTTCTTCAGAATTCATGATCTCACCGCCACACATCGGGCAGGAGAAGATGGTGGTTTCATAGTAAGTAGAATCCTGTGTTAATAACCCTTCTGATTGAGCGTATTTTTCAGGTGAAAGGGTTGCATCACAATATTCACATACTAGCATCTGTGAAGTCGGGGAAAAATGCATATCGGCTCCACAACCTGGACAAACAATCATATACTGTTACCTCACCTT
>JAGHUU010000198.1 GCA_018064695.1 Candidatus Blautia equi
GAGTTCTCTGCAGTGGAAGATGGTATTCTTACCGGAACGCGGGCAGAGAAGAAAGAGATTTACGTGACTATGATTGGTACTTATGATGGTACCGGTCCGGCTGCTTCCCCTGTTGGAGAGCAGAGCAGTGAGCTGCATTTTATAGTTGATGCTCCGGCTGACGGGGAATATGAGATCTGCCTTACTTATGCCACCGGTGAAGAGGAAGGCGTGGGCAGCTGGCTGCAGCTGGCAGTGGGCGATGTGATCTTTTATGATGATTTTGTTCCGGTTACAGAGGGAACAGAGAGTTTTGTTGTATCTGAACCGATGAAAGTGAGACTGAAACGCGGGGAGAATGTGATCCGCGTTATGAACCATAGAAGACAAGAAAATACGCTGGGCTCTTATGCCACTCTGGTGAAGGAGATCAATGAGCAGGCTCCGGAGAAAGATATGATGCTTTCTCTCTGCGAATGGGGCAAAACTCAGCCGGCTAACTGGGGATATAAGGTAGGTGATTCCTGGCGAATTCTGAATGATATTACATTCCAGGTTGGCGCGGACGGTGATCCTGGTGTGGGATGTTGGACTTCAGATTACACGCCAGGTGTGGCAGTGCAGTATAATAAAGCTGTCATTATGGATGAATTTGCCGGCCTTCAGAAAGGCTGGAACGATCCGGATATGCTGATGATCGGTATGAACGGTCTTACAGAAGCTATGAACCGTACTCATATGGCCATGTGGTGCATGATGAACTCCCCACTGATGCTTGGCCTGGATCTGCGGCGCGTGGAAAAGGGTGACTGGCTGTATCAGATCATTGCCAATGAGGAGCTGATCGCACTGAATCAGGATGCTCTTGGCGTGCAGGCAAAGCGTATTTACTGTTCATTAGCAGAGAACGCGCCGGATCTGACTTATGTGAGAGATAATGACCGTGTGGATATCCTGGCTAAACCGCTGGCAGATGGAAGTGTGGCTCTTTCCTTTATCAATGTGAGCGAAGAAAAGAAATGCGGCTGTTATTCAGTGAATGTAAAACAGATCCTGAATGCAATTGGCGGGAAGATGGTGAATGCGGATGCTTTTGCAGCAGCAGCTTCCTTTGCAGTGAAGGATCTGTGGTCCGGTTCCTGTTCTGTGAATGCTGACGGCACTTTTTCAGTGACAGAACTGGAAGCCTGTGATAATATCACTATCAGGGTGACACCTCATGTGCAGTGAGGCGGAGAGGACCGATATCACAGTTCAGACTTATGTGACTGCGCTGTGGAAGCGGTTTCAGGGTGCAGAACCTGCGGAAGGTATCTGGCTTTCCGGCAGGCAGAGAGGCTGGCTGGAAGAACAGGATCAGCTGTATAAAGATTTCCCCATTGAAAGGAGAAATGCGGCACGTATCCTTCATGAGTTTCTAAGAATAGAAAAACAGCTCCCGGATGAGCGGGACTGGGGTTTGGCTAAGAAGCTTGAGGATCTGTATCACTGCAGAGCCTGTGCAAAGCATGTGGCGCAGGTGGTGGTGAGAGGACTGATCCCGCCGCAGAGCGATAAAAGATTTGGCCTTCTTGGGCATATGACATATGAAGAAATGCAAGCTGTTTTTGAACGGGCGGCACTGCTTAAGTAAATAAAAATCAATAAAGGAGAAACTACTATGGAAAACTTAAAACAGATCGTGAATCCATACCTTCCATCCTGGGAATATATTCCGGATGGTGAGCCTTATGTGTTCGGGGACAGAGTTTATGTGTATGGTTCCCATGATAAATTCAACGGTGATGTTTACTGTATGCTGGATTACGTATGCTACTCCGCATCTGTGGATGACCTTGGCGACTGGAGATACGAGGGCGTGATCTTCCGCAAGGATCAGGATCCTGCAAATGAGGACCTGCAGGGAAATCTGTATGCACCGGCTGTCACCGTAGGACCTGACGGAAGATACTATCTTTACTATGTACTCAGCAAATGGGGCATCGTTTCTGTAGCAGTTTGCGATGAGCCTGCAGGCGCTTATGAGTTCTATGGTTATGTGCATTATGCAGACGGAACCAGACTGGGTGAGAAAGAGGGCGACGAGCCGCAGTTTGACCCGGCTGTTCTTACCGAGGGCGACAAAACTTATCTCTACACCGGCTTCTGCGCAGTAGGTGATTATTCCCGTCATGGTGCTATGGCTACCGTTCTTGGACCTGATATGCTTACTATTGTGGAGGCTCCTGTATTTGTAGCTCCTGGTGAGCCGTACAGCCATGGTACTGATTTCGAAGGCCA
>JAGHUU010000220.1 GCA_018064695.1 Candidatus Blautia equi
ACAGCGTTGCCAGTATCCATAACCACATATTTGTTCCTCTTACTCTTTGGGTGCGGTAAAGGAATAGATGGTCTCATATGCCTCGAAATAGGTTTCCATACGACCTTCCCCGGTGAGGTATTCCAGTTTTTTCCTGAGTTCATCACCCTCTGATAAGATCCGCACAATATCCGGATTATAACGGGTTCCGGACTCGCTGTTAAATTCCTGCATGAGCTGTGCAAAGGATTTTCCGGCAGTATAGTTTCTGCCCAGTTTATCCAGTGCGGCATCCATACAGTCCGCGATGGTGATGAGATCTATGATAAAGCGTACCGGAGATGCTGTATTATCAAAATCTGCCGGGTAGCCGCCTTTTCCGTTATAGAATTTATGATGTCCACGGATGACTGCATAAAAATCCTTGAAATCAGGATCGTTCATAAGATAGTGGACACCTGCATTAGGATGCTTTCGGATCACTTCAAACTCTTTTTTGCAGATCTTTCTGGCCTGCTGGTTGATGATCTCCGCCAGGGTACATTTGCCCACATCGTGAACCAGACCGCAGGTCTTTATATATTTCAGAAGTTCTTTTTTCCACTTTCTTACATCTTCCACAGTGTCAAGATGAGAAATCCGGCAGAACAGCTGCGGTTCCTTCTCAATGATCTCCTCAGCGATCAGCTGGGCGATTCTGGAAACCATCAGACCGTGAATGTAGGTGGACGGCTGTCTTAAGATAACCGTATGCTCCAGGAACTTCCATTTTTCGTCAAAATCATGGAGATACGGAGCCACGCACTGATACCACTCTGCGGAGAAATAATTCACATCAGAGGTACAGACATTGTACGGTATGGAGCTGAAGAGCTCCATTGTGCCGGAAAGAAAGCAGCGGATATACTTCTGTTCTTCCTCCTCCGTGAGTTTTGCGTAGCGAAGGACAAGGAACAGAAACTCCGTGGAATCGTGAAGATCCACAATGGACATATAATCCTGTTCCTCTGTATCCGGCAGATACTTAGGGGCAGGGATTCTGTTGTTGATATAGTCGATAAAAAATTCAATGGCTTCTTTTGGCGTGATCTCACCGCAGAGCATTTGGGCAATGGTATTGGCATGCAGGACAAACGGGGATGGGTTCCCGCCGCTTCGGGCACTGATCTCACCGGATACCTTTATAATGACATCCCGCTCCTCCTCGGTCAGCTCGTCGATATAGCCCAGCATGACAAAGAGGAAATCCTCGTCCATCTGCTCCAGGCCGCGTTTGATATGCTGATTTTCACCATCCAGTGCCTGTACTTCCGGACGTTTCCAGAGTTCATAGACTTCCCTGTAGATCTGGATGACACGCCCTTTCATTGGATGATATTTATTGCCAAGAGGTGCTATCAGATTTCCGTAGGCATTCCAGATACATCTGCGGCTCTCTTCGCTGGTGATCTTTGTATACTGATCTTTGAAGGAACAGATGTGGTCGTAAATAGAGATGACATATTCACGGTCCGCATCATCCATGCACATGCCAAAGAGCATCATACTCTCAAAAGCAAGCAGACGATGCAGCGGAAGCAGGCGGTTCAGATCATTCTGCTTCTGATAGAAAGCGATCAGGCGCTCTCCGATCATGGACATGAGATAATAATCATCGGCGCCGCCATAATACAGCTCCATCAGCTGGTCATAGAGGACATCGGCCGCCTCCTGATCCAGCGGTTCCTTCATCATTTCGGAGAGCTCCCGGAGGATCTGTTCGTTTTTCCGGTAGATATCTCTGGTGACCATGGAACGGCTCTGGATGTTTCCGAACCAGCCTTCACGGCTTTCGAGCATACGAAGGGTATCGTTGGCCTGATGATATGCATTTTTATTCTCGACAAACTGCTGGATCAGCGTTCGCATCCCGTCCGGAGTTCTCATTTTGCCCGTTCCTTTCCTGAATTCTGTTCTCGCTTTACAATATATTGATTTTATTTGATTTTTTACACAATATATATTGATTTTTTAGATTAAATGCGTTAGAATAATAACATAGCCGAAAGGCTACAATCCCCTTATTTAATTATTTATACTCCCCTCGAAGTGGCTGATAGTTCTCCCTATCAGCCATCTTCATTTTCGGAAGAATTCGATCATCTTCTGAATGGCAAAGTCCATATAGTCGGGATTGGAAAATGGGTGATCGGCATTCTGCACCGGGTACAGTTCAATAATATTATTTTCGGAGAATTCTTCTGCCACGGAGATGGGCACGGCTTCGTCCTTGGTTCCGTGGATCATAATGATATCGTCTGCATATTCCATATAGTCATACGCTGCCACATCGTGTTCCCGGATATCATCCAGGAATTCTTTAGTGACTTTAATCTTCCGCTCATGACCGCGGAGGATCTCCTTGCCCTTATTCAGCTTGTTCCAGTCGTCCTCACTGATGCCCTGAGCCAGTGCGTCGTACATCTTGATGGCAGCACAGCGGAAGGCAGTTCTGTCAAACGGGTTGGAACCTTTTTCCTGAATATAGCGAAGGGTAATATAGGCGCCGAAGCTGGAGGAGTAGTTGTAGATGCGCTCAGCCTTCAGCTCCTCCCTGCAATAGTTTACAACCATATCCATGTACAGCATGCATTCGTCGGCGATCAGCTGATTGCGGGCATCCATGCCATGGCAGGGCCAGTCAAAGGTGACTACCACATAGCCCTTGTACTTGGTGGTGATGCGGTCGGCAAACTTCTCTATGGCCTTGTTGTCCTTGTTTCCGCCAAAGCCGTAGGTGGCAATGACTACATCGGTATGGTTGTGGAGATCTTTATTGTAATAGAGCTTACAGCGGATGCTGTAGCCCTGTACATTGATGTCAAAATACTTATTCATATCGGTAACCTTTTCTCATAATCTTCTCACATTTTAAACGTTTTACTTTCCAGAGACAAGCATTTTTATGCATATTTTGTGAAAACGTTTTCAGAAGCTGAACCGCCGTTGACCGCTTCCCGTCTGCATGCTATAATCATCAGATCATTTACAAAGGAGATCATGATCATGGCTGACAATACATTTATGGATAAAAAGCTAGAAGATATCGTTGTTACTCTTCCGCTGGCAGACGGAACCGAAATGGAATGCGGCGTGTTTGCATGTTTTGAGGTAAACAGCAAAACCTATTTTGCCCTGCTCCCTCTAAAAGAAGACCAAACCCTGGACTTCTCCGTAAGCTACATGCTTTACCGCGTGGAGGAGGACGAGGAGCACAACCCAATGATCCTCTACATCGAGAGCGATTACGAATACGCAGTGGCCGCATCTTATTTTTCCACCAACTATCTTCCTACCAAGAATAACTGACAGAACACATAAAGAATGGGACGTTTATAACGTCCCATTTTTTATGTCATGCATTCTCAAACCATTCTGTAATCTCCTGCAGGCGGCGCACGCGGTGTTTGGGTTTGCCGCTTCTGGACAGGTCGTGGTTTTCGCCTTTGAACTGTACCAGGCGGGTCTTTACGCCGTGGGCGAGGAGGGCTGTGTACATCTGGTAGCCCTGGTCGATTGGGCAGCGGTAGTCTTCCTCTGAGTGGATAAACAGTGTAGGTGTCTTCACCTGATCAGCGTATTTTAACGGGCTGTGCCACCAGAGCTTCTCCGGATCGTTCCACGGTGTGGAAGCGCACTGGTCTTCCGCAAAGAGGGTTCCAATATCAGAAACACCATAAAAGCTGAACCAGTTGGAGATGGAGCGCTGGCTTGCGCATGCCTTAAAGCGGTTTGTATGGCCAATGATCCAGTTGGTCATAAAGCCGCCGTAGGAACCGCCGGTCTCATAAAATCTTTCCGGATCCATCTGCGGATAACGACGGAGAGCTTCATCTGCAAAAGCCATGATGTCTTCATAATCCACCGTGCCGTATTTGCCTCTGATATCCATGAAATCGTTTCCCCGTCCGTCGGAGCCGGTAGGATTACAGAAGATCACAAAGTATCCTTTTCCTGCCCAGTACTGCATCTCATGATAATACACCTCTCCGTAAACCGTCTTTGGTCCGCCGTGGATATCCAGAATGACCGGATATGTTTTGCTCTCATCATAGCGCATCGGTTTCAGGATAAAGCCGTGGATCTCATGCATGTTTTCCGGTGCGGAGCCGGTCATAAACGTAATCTTCTCCGGAATGGCTGTATATTTATTTCTAAGCGCCGCTTTATTAAAAGCAGTCAGGCATCTGCACTTCTCATCATAGAGCTCGGCGCCCTTCATATCCCAGAGTGCATTCAACACAAGCTTTCCGTTCGCCACGTCAAAACAGTCCACAGAGCCCTCTTTATCGATCACACGGCTGATCTCGCCGTCCTCCAGCTTATAAAGATATGCGGCATCAAAGATCGTGGAAATGAAATAGCATACATTTCCATCCATCTTCAGTTTGGTTCCTCCGCCATAGCGGATATCAGAACCCACGGTGCTTCCTATGGATTCTCCCCAGTCCGCATACTTTCGAACTTCCAGAGTGTCATAATCCACTTTATAGAAATCCGGGTTTGTGTTGGTTCCATGGGCAGGTCTCACTGCTGCCAGCAGAATAAAATCCGTTCCAAGATCATAGGTAAATGGAAAAAGCTCCGGATTGGCCTGGATGATAGTGTCCGTTTTTCCGGTCTTAAGATCCATGCGGTAAAAACCGGTCTCATCATAATTCTCTTTCGCCCGCACTTCTTTTCCGAAGAAGTAAAGATATCTGCCGTCCGCGGATACTTTGGATGCAGAGGCTTCAAAGCCCTCCGGAGTAAGACGGGAGAGCATACCCTTTTTGCAATTATAATAAAAGAGAGCTGTGTAATAATCTTTGATATAAGTACCGCCGTTCCACCACCACGGGTTTCGGGTGAGTACCTGATAATCCTCGTTGTCCTTCTGCTCCTTCAGGAATTTTTCAGCCAGCGCAGGGCTGCCCTTATAGAGAGTCTCGTATCCCGGCATGGCAGTGGCTTCCACCACAAGATCACCGTTCTTTAACGGAAGGACCTTCTGCACAGGGATCGGGAAAGTAATATACTTTTCCGCCTCACCGCCGTTTAGGGAAATGCGGTAAAGATGACTCTTCAGAGATGGGGTCTTATCCTCCTCCCTGTTTCCCATAAAGAGAATGGTCTCGTTATCCTGAAATACAAAGCCTCTTTCTTTTCCCCCTGTGGTCAGTCTGCGTGTCTGTCCGTTTTTAAGGACATAAATACTGGATTCGTATTTATTCTGCTCCAGCTTTGCGTTGGATGCCACAAAGGCAAGGGTCTCCCCATCCGGAGAATAAGTAACGCCGGAGAGGAAGGTAAAATTACAGAACTCACTGATTCCGATCGGTTTCATGGATCTATCCTCACTTTATATTTATTGGTTACGCTCAATAGATGTAAACGGTCGTTATCATCAGAAATCGATGATGTAATGGCTCTGGCATCCGTCGTGTCCGGTGCTGCCTATGGTCTCGGAGGTGCGGTAGAAGCCCTTCTTCTCATAAAATTTCTGGGCACGGTACATATTGTCCATGGTCTCCAGATAGCATCTGCTGTAGTACTTCTTTGCAAACTCCAGAGCGATGTCCAGAAGCTCCCCTGCTATTCCGGTTCCGCGGTAGTCTTTGATGCAGTACATCTTCTGAAGCTCGCAGATACCCTCCACGCCGTCCATAGGTCCGATGCCCACGCCTGCAACCACCAGGCCGTCTTCATTCTCGGCAACCCAGTATGCGTTGTTCTCCAGCACATAGACTTCGGAGAAGCGCTCCAGGTATGGATCTCCCCAGGCGGTATCCGTGCGGTGGTCTCCGCCGTATTCCGTCAGGCACTCCCGGATGATCTCCGCCACGCGCAGGTTGTCTTTCTTTTCTATTCTTCTGATTTTCATATCACAATACCTCTTAAGTAAAATGAAACAGGGGGACAGGGACCTGTCCCCCTGTTTCATTTTAGTTTTATTCAGAACAATGTTTTCTTTACGGATGATGCATTCGCAAATGGCCCGGCGATGCAGGTAAGCAAACGGTCGTTATCAAAATAATCTCTGTTAAAGATGATCTCAGAGCCGTCCGGATTCTCAAAATACTCCTCCGGCTCAAAGGCCATACCAAGGGATGCGGTGCTATGTACCGGAAGCTGCTGCTCCGGCAGGTACTCGTAGAGATCGGTATCCAGCATCAGGCCTTCCTCCGTCTCTTTCAGGGAAATATAAACCTTATGCTCGGTGTCCATATAATAGTCTGCCTCATTCTTACATGGTCTGGCTCCGTTAAAATAAACATTTCCTCCAGTATACACCGGCAGATGCCAATAGTAAAAATCTTTTTTGCCCGGAACCGCATCGCCGCCGCGGCAGGTCTGCTGCCATCTGTATTTTCTTAAATGGAAATTCCGCGGAGCCGTCGCCGCTCTTCCATGCGTTTGCGTCTACATGATAAATCATTATTTTCAGTCTCCATTCTCTGAAAAAATGCGCTCCCGGATATAGGAGCGCATTCTCTTTTTACTTTTAATAATGTTCTTTCATTTCCACAAGAACACCCAGCGTTTTTGCTGCGTCAAAGTATTCATAAGCTTCGTAGCCCTTTTCCTGTTTGAAGAGGGATTCAAAGCCGGCTTCCTTCATAACAGCCTCGTCGTTTTCCAGAGGGCCGTTGGAAAGAAGACATACGGAACAGATGGAGGTTCCGTGCTCCTTCAGCCATGCATACCATGGTGAATTGTCGCTGACAGGCTCAATAACCTCAAACCAGAAGTTGTCGCTGAATACGCTCTCAACCTTCAGGTCCATAGGCTCGCCCGGCTGTCCTTTATAAATGGTGTATGGTTCTTTAATATCTTTATGCGGTGCCTCCTCAGGAGCCGTTCCGGTTCCGAAGAGGGTCTTATATCCTGCTACGGTCTTTTCCAGATTATCGGTGACAACGATAACCTTAAGGATATTGGTAGATGAAAGTGCCATATGTTTTCTCCTTTGTCTTAACCAGAAGAGTTCTGATTATTTTAATGCACCTGCAGACATACCTTTCTCGAAGTTCTTCTGCATGCAGAGGTATGCGATGATCTCAGGAAGTGCAGTGATAACTGCTGCTGCCAGGATCTTGGTCTGATCGTTGGTAAACTCGCCCTGGAAGTAGGTAGGCAGAAGGGTTACCGTCTGCATACTTGGTTTCAGCAGGAAGATCAGCGGAAGCAGGTAAGCGTTCCATGCATTGATAAGGGTCAGCATGATAACAGAGGATGCAATTGGTTTTGACAGCGGCACGATCAGCTTTGCAAAGATCTGGAAGGTGGTAGCGCCGTCGATGGTAGCTGCCTCCATAAGCTCATTCGGGATTCCTTCCTGGAAGTTTCTGGTCAGAATGATCGTGAAAGGAAGCTGCAGAGCTGCAGATGGCAGAATAACTGACAGGAATGTACTTGTAAGACCTAATTTGTTAAAGGTAGTGTACAGAGGTGTCAGAAGGATAACTTCCGGCAGGGTCATTGCAAGCAGGATCAGCCAGTAGAACAGCTCCTTGCCTGCAAATTTCATCTTGGCAAAACCAAAACCGGCAGACATACAGAGTACTACTAC
>JAGHUU010000327.1 GCA_018064695.1 Candidatus Blautia equi
GGTTCCCTCATTAAAAATCCGGGCGGCGGTCTGGCACCGATCGGCGGATATATTGCAGGAACCAAGGAGTGTGTAGAGAATGCTTCCTACCGTATGACATGCCCGGGTCTTGGCATGGAGGTTGGAGCTACCCTTGGCGTAAACAGATCCTTCTATCAGGGATTCTTCCTTGCACCTATGGTGACCAAAGGTGCTTTAAAAGGCGCTGTTTTCGCAGCGAATATTTATGAAAAAATTAGGTTTCCCTGTGGTACCAAACTCCACAGAGCCACGTGCCGATATTATTCAGGCTGTTTCCCTTGGTTCTCCTGAAAAGCTCATTGCTTTCTGCAAGGGTATTCAGGCAGCAGCTCCTGTGGACAGCTATGTAGATCCTGAACCATGGGATATGCCTGGTTATGATTCCCAGGTAATCATGGCAGCAGGTGCCTTTGTTCAGGGCTCCTCCATTGAGCTCTCTGCTGATGGTCCTATGAAGCCGCCATATGCAGTATATTTCCAGGGCGGACTTACATGGGAGCATGCAAAGCTTGGCGTTCTTATGTCCCTTCAGAAGTTAGTGGAAAGAGATCTTGTGAAACTCCCATAATTCCCCTTTATTGAGGAGCTGAATATGTCTAAGAAAAAACAGAGGGATCATGTAATAGATCCCGGACATAAAGTTGATTACAACTGCACCGTATTTCCTGAAAATACGGTGCTTGTTATAGGCGGGGGAGCCTCCGGACTTATGGCTGCTATAAAAGCGGCGGAGACCGGTGCAAAAGTAACCCTGATAGAACAGAACGATAAAAACGGAAAGAAGATCAATGCCACAGGAAACGGCAGATGTAATTTCACCAACAGCAGCTGGGAAGGCGATGTTATTCGCGGTTCTCATCCAGAGTTTGCAGCGTATGCCCTGAAAGAATTTTCCGTACAGGATACGTTAGATTTCTTCAGAGAAATCGGAGTTATTCCGGTGGAAAAGAACGGCTATTATTATCCGGCCAGTGGGCAGGCTTCCTCCGTAACCGCGCTTTTGAATCTCAAAGCCAGATCTCTGGGTGTAAAGATGAAGAGCAATGAGTCTGCAAAAAGCATACGCTCACTTACGGGTACAGACGTCAACGGCAATTCCGGACAGTTCTGGCAGGTATTGACGGAAGGCTGGCATTATGAAGCCGCTTCTGTAATTCTGGCCTGCGGCTCCTGTGCCTCCAATATCATGGGGTCTGATGGCAGCGGCTATGAGCTTGCATCATCCCTTGGACACACTATTATCAAACCATTGCCGGCACTCACCGGATTAAAGCTGTCCGGAAAGAGCAGTATATTTGCCAAATGGGCCGGCGTCAGAGCTGAGGGCAGAGTTTCTGTCTATGTGGATGGTTCCTTAGCAGCAGAAGAACGAGGCGAACTGCAGCTGACGGACTATGGCATCTCAGGTATTCCCGTATTTCAGGTGAGCCGCTATGCGATCCGCGCTCTGGATGAAGGAAAGAAAGTATCTGTCTGTCTCGATTTTGTTCCTGATACGGAAGCAGAGGTATTTGCAGAAGAAATGCAGAAACGAATGAAAGCATGTCCGTATAAATCTATAGAGGAGCAGTTCCTTGGGTGGCTTCCTGATAAGCTGATCTCAGCCCTGGAGATTCAGGAATCCCATATGGATATTCTTAAAAATCTTCGTCTGGATGTGAAAGAAGGGCTTCCTTTTTCCAATGCCCAGGTGGCAGCCGGCGGAGTGAATACGGAAGAAGTCGATGCATATACCATGGAATCCGGACTTGCGGCCGGCATTTATTTTGCAGGCGAGCTTCTGGATATTGACGGAACCTGCGGCGGTTATAATCTCCAGTGGGCATGGTCCAGCGGAGCACTGGCCGGCAGATGTGCAGCGGAAAGGAATCAAAAATGATCCATATTACACAGATCAAGCTTCCTCTGAATCATACTAAAGAGGATCTGAAAAAGAAAATATCGAAATTACTGCGTCTCTCCGGACAGCCGTTCCAGTACCAGATCGTTCGTCAGTCCTTAGACGCCAGACATAAAGATGAAAAAATGTTTGTATATACCGTGGATGTGAAGATCGACGGTGAAAAGAAGCTGATTAAAAAAGTCGGAAATGCAAATATTACACTGATCGATGCGAAGCCATATCGCTTTCCAACAGGCGGCAGCGTGCCGCTTAAGAATCGTCCTGTCATCATTGGCAGCGGTCCTGCGGGTATTTTCTGTGCCTGGTATCTGGCCCGGGCAGGCTTTGCACCTGTGGTATATGAGCGCGGAGAAGAGGCTGATAAGAGAAAAGAAACAGTCGATCAGTTCTGGAAAAACGGTGTGCTGGATCCCGATTCCAACGTGCAGTTTGGAGAGGGCGGCGCAGGCACTTTCTCTGATGGAAAGCTCAACACACTTGTTAAAGACCCTGTCGGAAGAAATCATGAGGTTCTGAAACGATTTGTGCAGGCAGGTGCAAATGAGGAGATCCTCTATCAGCAGAAGCCGCATCTTGGCACAGACGTGCTCATTCATATCGTGCAGCATCTTCGCCATGAGATCGAGGAGATGGGCGGAGAGTTCCATTTCAGAAGCAAGCTCACAGGACTTTATTATGAGGGCGATCAGCTCACCGGTGTGCAGATCAATGGGGAGACCCGTATAGATACAGAAGTATGCGTACTGGCCATCGGCCACAGTGCGAGAGACACATTTTTCATGCTTCACGAGCATGCATTACAGATGGAGCCAAAGGCATTTGCTGTAGGTGTGCGTATCGAACATCCTCAGAAAATGATAAACATGGATCTTTACGGCGAGGAAGAGAATGAATACCTTGGTGCCGGAGCCTATAAAGTCACCCATACAGCATCCAACGGACGCGGCGTATATTCCTTCTGCATGTGTCCCGGCGGATATGTGGTAAATGCATCCACCGAAAAAGAGCAGCTGGCAATCAACGGAATGAGTTATCAGGCCCGTGACGGTGTGAATGCCAACAGCGCACTCATCGTTACTGTAGATCCCGCTGATTTCCCTGAGGACGGACCTCTTGGCGGAATCGCCTTCCAGAGAGGTATTGAGAGAGCTGCTTATCAGGCAGGACAGGGCAAAGTACCTGTGCAGATCTTTCAGGATTTCAGAGAGAACCGTCCATCCACTGCGCTTGGTGAGATCCTTCCTCAGATCAAAGGCGAATACACCCTTGCCAATGTAAGAGCTATTCTCCCTGATGAGATCGGCAATTCCATAGAAGAGGGCGTTCTTGCCTTCGGAGCAAAAATGCCGGGCTTTGACAGACCGGATGCGGTACTTAGCGGTGTGGAGAGCAGAACATCCTCCCCTGTGCGTATCGTGAGAGACGGAGAACTGGAGGGCAGCATTCGCGGTATTTATCCTTGCGGCGAGGGAGCAGGCTATGCCGGCGGCATTACTTCCGCAGCCATGGACGGTATCCGTGTGGCGGAAGCTATTTCGAAAAAATTTGTGAAATTTTAGGGGAGAGAGTACACATCTCCCCTTTTTTATGTTAGAATGTCTTACGTTTGATATCATACGATAAAAAGGGATATCATGCGCATCGTTTCATTTCAGGATATTTTGTCTGTTTGAGCTATGGAGGGCAGAATATGAATGACACGATCAGAGAAATACCGGAAGAGCAGCGTCCCTATGAAAAATGCTTCAGGCTTGGCCCCGGAGCACTCAGCGACAGCGAGCTTCTGGCAGTAATTTTAAGAACAGGAACCTATGGCATGAGTTCACTGGCATTATCCAACTCCGTATTAAAGCATATGGAGAAGGGTGCCTTTCCGGGACTCATAGGAATCATCCATTCCTCGGTTCAGGATCTCATGGAAATACACGGCATCGGCAGGGTGAAGGCTATACAGTTGAAATGCATCGGGGAGCTTTCTATCCGCATTGCCACATCCGCAGCAAAAGAAGCATTAGATTTCCGTGATCCTTTTACCATTGCCAATTACTATATGGAGCGGCTCCGCCACGAAGAGCAGGAGCAGATGATCGTCATGATGCTGGATACCAAGAACCATCTCATCGGGGAGCAGATGATTACAAGGGGTACAGTCAATATGACGGTGATCACGCCCAGGGAAATATTTGTGGAAGCACTGCAGCATCGTGCAGTCTCTGTGATCTTAGTCCATAATCATCCAAGCGGTGATCCAACGCCAAGCACCCATGACATACAGGTCACCGACCGGGTACAGCAGGCAGGTGATATGCTGGGCATTCACTTACTGGACCACATCGTGATAGGAAATCACAGATATTTCAGCTTTCTTGAAGAGAGAATGCTGAAGAGAACATCCTGAAAAGGGGTAATTTATGTTTGGAAAAACTTATGGCATAGACCTTGGCAGCAGCAGTATCAAGATCTATTCCAACTTAAGAAATAAAACATTCGCAGACAAAAATATGATCGCGTCCAGGGGACGCAAGATTATCGCCGTGGGCAATGAAGCATACGAGATGTTCGAGAAAAATCCAACCGACATCATCGTTCATTCGCCGATGGCTTTTGGTATGATAGCCACTCTGGAGCTGGAGGAGATCACACTGTTTTCCATGCTTCGAAAAATCGATTCCCTGCTCCGTATCAGTTCTGATATCTATTTTGCGGTGCCCCTTGACATGACAGCCATTGAAAAACGTGCTTACTTCAACGTAGTCAATGGAAACTGGCTTCGCAAAAACAAAGTCTTCATGGTGGAAAAACCCATTGCAGAGGCCATTGCCCTTGGCATTGAGCTGGATGAGAACGACGGCAGTATGCTGGTAAATATCGGTGCTCAGAGCACCGAACTCTCCATCATTACCGACGGAAAAGTCATCATCAGCAAGCAGATCCCAATCGGCGGAAGACAGATGAACGAAGCTATCTGCACCGAGATCCGTAAAAGATACCATCTTCAGGTGGGAACCAGAACAGCCAAACGTTTAAAGCTGGTTCTCGGAAGAATGCACGACCCTAAAAAAGAAGCCCGAAAGGTCATCGGAATCGACAGTATTTCCGGTCTGCCGCGGGAGGAGATTATTTCCTCCATGGTGGTAAATGCAGGAATCAAAAACTGTGTGGACCGCATTGCAGCGGAGATGAAGACCTTCATCGAGCGTACTCCGCCTCAGATCACTTTCCATATCGATAAGGAGGGCATTTTCCTTACCGGCGGCAGCTCCAGACTGCCTTATCTGGACAAGTATCTGGAGGAATATACAGGCTATACCTTCAATCTTTCCGAATATTATGAGAATTCCGTGGTGGCAGGTCTTGAAAAGATCATCAAAAACCGCGACCTCAGAAAATGGGCGGAAACCATGAAACAACGTAAATTATAATCGGGTGAGAGATACATGAAAAAATATCTGAAAAAACTCAATTTTAAAGTGCGCCTTAAGAGCAAGCATCTGCTGGTGATCATGACACTGCTCTGTCTGACCTTCATCATCACCACCTTTGCTTCCGGTGTGACCGGCGTGCCATTCCAGAACGGCGCGGCCATGATGATCGTTCCTTTTGAGAAGAGCATCAGCAAGTTCGGCAAATGGATAGAGAATATATCGGACCGTATGCAGGAAAAGAAGGATCTGATTGCAGAAAGAGATTCCCTTCTGGCACAGATCGACAGCCTGACTGAGCAGAATAACCGTCTGATCCTTGATCAGGAGGAGCTTGCCAGACTGCAGCAGATGTACAAGCTGGACAATGAATATTATGAATATCCAAAGGTTGCGGCGCGTATCATCTCCAAAGATCCCGGCAACTGGTACAACACCTTTATGATCAACAAGGGTTCTGATGACGGCATCCGTATCGATAATAATGTTCTTGCAGGAAAAGGTCTCATCGGTATTGTTACAGACGTTGGTCCATCCTGGGCGTTGGTTCGTTCCATCATCGATGACAGCAGCAATGTCTCCGCCATGACAGTAAGTACCAACGACAACTGCATGGTACAGGGTGACCTGGAGCTCATCAACGAGGGAAAACTGAGTTTTTATCAGCTTTATGATATTGACAACAAAGTAGCTATAGGTGAGCGTATCGTTACCTCCAGCATCAGTGAGAAATTTGTGGAGGGTCTGTTTGTTGGCTATGTCAGCGAGATCGGACTTGATACAAACAACCTCACAAAATGCGGAACCATCGTAACTCCTGTGGACTTCCAGCACTTACGCGATGTTCTTGTTATCACTGTAAATAAACAGGACCAGATCGGCAAATGACGATGAAAGGCGGCAGAAATGAGAAGTAAACTGGTATTGGCAGTCACCATTCTGGCAACCATCCTGCTGCAGTCCACCCTGGTGCCTCAGATCGCCATCGGTTCCATCAAACCAAACCTGATCGTGATCTTCTGTATCTCCATGGGACTTATGAGAGGACGAAAAGCCGGCCTCTGGACGGGCTTTTTCACCGGTCTCTTTATGGACTTCTTTTATGGTTCCGTATTTGGTGTTTATGCACTGATCTATATGTATGTGGGATATCTCAGCGGATATGCCTGCATGGTACTTTATGATGATGATATCAAGGTTCCTCTGTTCCTTGCAGGAGCGGGAGACCTGTTTTATAACGTGGCTGTCTATGTCCTTCTGTTTCTTTTACGAGGACGTCTTGGTGTCTCCACGTATCTTTTCAGGATCATTATTCCGGAGATGTTTTATACATTGCTTCTTACATTCCCGGTATACAGGATCTACTATTTTATCAACTATCGACTGATGACTATGCAACGGAAAGAAAGTGAATCTGTTTGGGTACTAAAATAAAAAATTTTGCCAGAAAATTCAGATTGAAAAGAACCACCGTGCTTATGCTTTTATTCCTGTTTATGGGATACACCCTTGTAAACCAGCTCTTTGAGCTGCAGATCCTTGAGGGACAGGATTACATCCATAAGTTTGAGGTCAGAACAACCAAAAAACGAGTGCTGAAGAGCATCCGCGGAAACATCTATGACAGAAACGGACTCCTCATTGCCTCAAATATTCTTTCTTATTCGGTTACCTTTGAGGACAACGGAAGCTATGAGAGTACCAGGGAAAAAAATCTGACACTGAACGGTGTGGCTTATCAGGTTTATCATACTTTAAAGAAAAACGGGGATTCTCTGTCCATGAACAACTTCCACATTAAGGTGGAACCAAAGAATGACCTGTTTATTTTTGATGTGGATGAGGGCTTTACCCTGAATCGTTTCCGCGCCGATATCTTTGGATATCCGCTGATCGATTCCATGAAAGAAGAGGAGAAGAACGCAACTGCAGATGATATGATGCAGTTCCTTCTTGGAAGCAGGGGCTTTTCTGTTATTCTGGAAGGTTCTGCTGCCTATAAACCGGAGGAGCTTGAAGCCCACCATCTGCCGGAGGAGCTCACAAAAGAGGATCAGCTGGCCATTGCCTATATGCGATATATGCTGAGTACAAACAGCTTTAAAAAATACATGCGTGTCACCATCGCCACCAATGTATCCGATAAATCTGTTGCAGCACTTATGGAAAACCAGGCAAATCTACAGGGTATCGATGTTATTGAGGACTCCAGACGTGAGTATATTGAGGATGAGAGTATGGGACTGATCCTCGGCTATACCGGTCAGGCCTCCGCGGAGGAGCTGATCAATCTTCGTCAGCACGACCCAAGTTACCCTAACGATGCCATTGTAGGAAAAGCCGGTATTGAGCAGTATATGGAAATCCAGCTACAGGGTAAGGACGGAGAGGAGACAGTATCCGTAGATAACCTGGGTAAGATCCTTCGTATCGACAAAGATACACAGATCCCGCCAGTAGCCGGTTATGATGTTTACCTGACCATCGATTCCGACTGGCAGAGTGCTATCTATAAAATTCTGGAGCAGCGTGTAGCGGGTATTCTTCTTTCCAAAATAGAAGCGATCCGTGAGTTCCCATTTAATATTGTAAAAGATGCGGCTGCCATCAAGATCCCTATCTATGATGTTTATAATGCGCTCATTGATAACTCTGTTTTGAATTTCAAAAAATTCGGTGATGAGGGTGCTTCCGACATCGAGAAGGAAATAAATGCCAAGTTTTTGAAGAAGCAGGAAAAGGTATTCACTCTTATCAGAAAGAGACTTACTGATCCGAATCCGCCTGTCTTCAACGACGAATCTCCTGAGGTTCAGGAGTACATGAAATATATTGCCAACGATCTGCTCCGTGATAATCTGGGCATTATCCGCGATGACTATATCGATCACAGCGATAAGGTCTACCAGAACTGGATCTACGGAAAGATCAGTCTTAAGGATTACCTCACCTACGCCACCGGTCAGAACTGGATCGATATGGCCACCCTTAAGACAGACGGCGATTATCTGGATTCCGCCGAGGTCTACAATGCCCTCATGGATTACACCAGCAAATACCTGGTGGACGACACCGTCTTCACCAGATGCCTTTATAAATATCTGATCAAAGATGATGTTGTTACCGGACGTGACCTGGAGCTTGCGCTCTATGAGCAAGGTCTGCTTCCAAAGGACGAGGAGGACTATCAGGACCTTCTCTCAGGCGCTCTGAACGCCTACGACTTTATGGTCCGTAAAATCTACCATCTGCAGATCACACCCGCACAGCTGGCTCTGGAGCCATGTAGTGCGTCCTGTGTAATCACAGATGTCAATACCGGAAAGGTCATCGCATGTGTATCCTATCCGGGCTATAACGTAAACCGTCTTGCCAACAACATGGATACCGAGTATTACACCAAGCTGGCGCTTGATAA
>JAGHUU010000138.1 GCA_018064695.1 Candidatus Blautia equi
CAGAATCCGGAGTTCACTGTAAATATCCCTATGGGCGAATATGATAAAAAAATCTTCCAGATCTGCGGAAGCAAATCCGGAAGAGATATGGATAAAGTGGCCGAGACAGGAATGACTCTGGTGGACAGCGAGGTCGTATCTGTACCCGGCGTAAAAGAACTGCCTCTGACTCTGGAATGCAAAGTAGTCTTCCTCCAGAGACAGGATTTGGATCTTCTCGCTGAGAAATTCCAGAAACACTATCCACAGAATGTTCCAAGCTCCAATCCTATGGGCAACAGAGATCCGCATATTGCATATTATGGTGAGATCGTGAATGCTTATATTGCGGAGTGATCATTGGAACCTGCATCATTTTAGCAGAGAAAGGAGAACGATGATGAAGAAGCTATGTGTTCTGTTTCTGGTTTTTATCTGCTCGCTCGTTTTTGTTTCATGCAAGAGCGACGATACCTACAAGCTGGCAAAGCAGATCCGCAATTATAAGCTAACCGGGGAAGGATATGAAGAGACCCTTGAGATGGCGCGAAAGGGCAATTACGATGCCAACTGCAAGGACTGCTTTAAGGGGATAGACACATCAAACATTTCATTGTTTGCGTATGCCTGTGAGGTCGACTTTGAGATTGCCAAAGCAATCTACGAAAACGGCGCCGACATAGAAGTTTCAAATCCGGAATTCCCCGAAACCCCACTGCTGGCAGCCACCCGCGGCAACCGTAACAATCCGGACATTGTCTACTGGCTGATCGACCAGGGCGCCGACATAAACGCTGTATCCTTCGACAAATGCAGTGTCTTCCAGAACCTCCGATTCTGGGAAGACAACGAGGACACCTGGGCTCTTATCAGATATTTCAAAGAAAACTGTGACCTGGAGTATCTTAAAACCAGCACAGAAGGAACCCTGATATGCAGCTGGGACGAGCTGTGGAATGTAAACGGAGAATTCAATTTCTACAAACCATGAGTTTTGAGGGAGCCTCCGTGTTTCTTTCACGAAGACTCCCTCAAAACAAATCGTCTATATTACTCAGATGTCCCTCTCCATCATGGCGACGGTATGTCTGCCCTGAATCTTCTCTTCTCCTGTCAGGGTGAAGCCCTGGGTCTGCCAGAATTCTATTGCCTCTTCGTTTTCTTTCACACATCCCAGAGAGAGATGGTCGTAGCCCTTTGCGCTTAAGGCGGAGCGGACGTCGGCTAATATCTGGGAGCCGATTCCCTTTCCCTGGAGGGACGCATCTACCATGAACCATCCAAGGAAGGCGTCGTTGGATTCCGGATAGCCGGTGATAAGATCCAGGACTGCTGCCAGATGGTCTTTCTCATAAAATCCCACAAAGTACTTATCTTCTCTTCCGCTCTCCTCCGGCACCTGACTGATGATCTCTGTCAGGCTTTCTCTGGTTGGGAAACCATGGAGTTTTCGGTAATAACGTTTATTGGATTTACAGAGACGATATACATCTGTGATATCGGATTCCGTGATGCGGCGAACGTCAAAGTTGGTTCCGAATGCCTGAATATCAAGGTTCGACTCATGTTTGGAGTCTTCAATAGCCTGGCGGAACTGAGTCTCATACAGCATGCGGTATGTTCCTCCGAGCTTCAGCAACTCCTCGTGCGTGCCCTGCTCGGCGATCACGCCGTCTTTTACCACCAGAATACAGTCTGCCTTCAGAATTGTAGACAGGCGGTGTGCGATTACAATGCTGGTTCTGCCCTTCATCATGGCTTCCAGCGCATCCTGGATAGCATTTTCGGAGATGGAATCCAGCGCACTTGTAGCCTCGTCCAGGATCAGGATCTTTGGATCCTTCAAAATCACACGGGCTATGGAGAGACGCTGTTTTTCTCCGCCTGAGAGTTTCAGTCCGCGGTTGCCCACCTGGGTATGGTACCCCTCCGGCTGACGCACAATAAAATCATGAATGTTTGCGATCTTGCATGCTTCTTCTATCTCCTCCATGGTGGCATCCGCCTTTGCATAGCGAAGATTGTCGAGAATTGTTCCGTTGAAGAGATAGGACTCCTGGGTTACCACGCCAATGCACTGGCGAAGATATTTCAGGTCAAAATCCCGCACATCCACGCCTGCTATCTTTACATGCCCCCCAAGCACGTCGTAGAGACGCGGGATCATATTGACAACTGTGGATTTTCCGGAGCCGGATGGACCCACAATGGCATACATGCTTCCTCCCGGAACCGTAAAATTCACATCGGTGAGGAGCGGAGTCTCGCCATCGTAACTGAATTCCACGTGCTCGTATTCGATAGGTTTCATCTCCACATCCGGTTTTTGTCCGTTTTCAGGCGTAACGATGGTATTCTCGCGGTCGAAGTAGTCAAAAATTCTGGTGAAAAGTGCCAGGGAACGTGTGAAGTCCACCTGGATGTTCAGCAGGGATTCCACCGGGCGGTAAAGACGGTTGATGAGGGCTACGGTGGCGGTAACAGTACCTACAGAAAGAGTTGCATCCCATTTGTTGATGATCAGCAGACCGCCCACAAAATAGATGAGAAGCGGTCCGATCTGTCCAAACATTCCCATCACAACACCAAACCATTTGCCGGACTGGCGCTCCTTCAGGGATAAGGCGGTGGCTTCTTCGTTAATGCGTTTGAAGTTTTCATACTCCTGCTCCTCGCGGGTGAAGATCTTCACAAGCATGGAGCCGCTTACGGACAGGGTCTCGTTGATGGCCTGGTTCATCTCGTCGTTCTTGGCCTGGCTTTCGGAAGCCAGCTGCCAGCGTTTCTTTCCGGCACTTCTGGTTGGAAGGATCAAAAGCGGGATAATGGCGATTCCCACCACAGCCAGCTGCCAGTTCATGGTGAGAAGGGCAACTAAGGTGGTAATAACGGTGGCGATGTTGCTGACAATGCTGGACAGTGTGCCGCTGATCACACTGCTGACACCGCTGATATCGGTATTCATTCGCGTGATGATATCGCCCTGTTTTTCTGTGGTAAAGAAGGAATGCGGCATGTACTGCAGATGATGGTACATCTGGTTTTTCATGTCATAAATGATGCGCTGGGAGATCCATGCATTAATGCAGCTCTCCAGCACGCCGATGATCTGGCTGATGGCCAGGGTGCAGAAAGCCATAAGGAGAAGCCGGATAAGGAGCGACATGTCCTCCCCCACCAGGGCCTGATCCACGATTTTTCCTGTAATGATAGATGGGAACAGTCCCACTGTGGCTGATAGAAGGATCGCCACGAACACGAACATAAACTGCAGACTGTAGGATTTCAGGTAAGAAAGGATTCTGATCAGGAGCTCCTTACTCACTTTTGGCATATTTTTCTTTTCTTCGTCTGTGAGGAACCCCCGGGGTCCCATCGAATTTCTTCCACTGGCCATCACGCATACCTCCATGGCTAAAGTTAATCAACTGACAGTTATTATATCATATGTTAACCTGAAAGCAAAAGAAGCCATTCTCCGCGAATAGCTTCTTAAGTACTAGTTATCTTCTTCCGAATCCAAAGGAAAAGCTGGCTCCGTTTGAGATGGACTCCATGGTCATCTCTTTGATCTGGTCTCCAACCTGTATCTGATAGGTCTCCCCCTGTTTTAATTCAGGGCTGGTGAAGACTGCGGAATTGCC
>JAGHUU010000282.1 GCA_018064695.1 Candidatus Blautia equi
GGCACAGCCTTTGGTACCGGCATGCATGAGACCACCCAGCTGGTGATCCGCCAGATCAAAAAATACGTAAAAGAGGGCGATGAGATCCTGGACGTAGGAACCGGAAGCGGTATCCTTGGCATCGTAGCTCTGAAGCTCGGCGCAAACCACGTAGTGGGTACCGACCTTGACACCTGCTGTGTACCTGCAGTAGCTGAGAACAAAGAAGTAAATGATATCAAAGACGAATCCTTTGACATGATGATCGGAAACATCATCACCGACAAAGAGGTTCAGGATGAAGTTGGATATGAGAAATACGATATCGTTCTTGCAAACATCCTTGCAGATATCCTGGTTCCGCTGACCCCAGTCATCGTAAACCAGATGAAGAAGGGCGCTTACTACATCACCTCCGGTATCCTGGATGTGAAGGAAGATATTGTGAGAAAAGCCGTGGAAGAAGCCGGCCTCACTCTGGTGGAAGTAACCTACCAGGGCGAGTGGGTATCCGTAACAGCCAGAAAGGACTGATCTCATGGTACGTTTTTTTGCAGAACCATATCAGATCGACGAGGAAGCACATCTGATCCACATCACCGGAACAGATGTAAACCATATCAAAAATGTACTCAGAATGAAGGCGGGCGAGGAGCTCTGGATCAGCGACGGCGAGAATGCCGAGTACCACTGCACCATAGAGGAACTCTCCGATGAGGAAATCCTGCTTCACATTCTGTATAAACAGGAGCCCGACTACGAGCTGCCAAACAAGATCTATCTCTTCCAGGGTCTGCCAAAGAGCGACAAGATGGAGATGATCGTGCAGAAGGCCGTGGAGCTGGGCGTATACGAGATCGTACCGGTGGAGACCAAGCGCTGCGTGGTCAAGCTGGACGATAAAAAAGCAGACAAAAAAGTACAGCGCTGGCAGCAGATCGCAGAAAGCGCGGCCAAGCAGTCCAAGCGCATGCGCGTCCCTGAGGTCCACGAGGTCCTCACCTGGAAGCAGGCCATCCGCTATGCCGGTGACCTGGACGTTCTTCTGGTGCCATACGAGCTTGCAAAGGGCATTGGGGAGACCAGAGAGATCCTGAAGTCTATTCAGCCGGGCCAGTCCATCGCCGTATTTATTGGCCCTGAGGGCGGCTTTGAGGAAGCCGAGGTGCAGAGCGCCATGGAGATCGGCGCAAAACCGATCACCCTCGGCAGACGCATCCTCCGCACCGAGACCGCCGGCATGACGGCATTATCCATCCTGATGTTCCAGTTAGAGCAGGAGTAAGGAGAAAACATAAACATGGAAGCATATTTTGATAATTCTGCCACGACCCGTGTGTACGATTCCGTCATTGAGATCGTGGTTAAGACCATGCAGGGAGACTTTGGAAATCCCTCTGCAAAGCATACAAAAGGTGTGGAAGCCGAAAAATACGTTAAGGACGCAGCCAGAAAGCTGGCAAAGATCCTGAAGGTAAATGAGAAGGAGATCCTCTTCACCTCCGGCGGCACCGAGTCCAACAACCTGGCCCTCATTGGAAGTGCCATGGCAAACAAAAGAGCGGGAAACCACATCATCACCACCGCTGTGGAGCACGCGGCAGTCCTGGAGCCTATGGGCTATCTGCAGGAGCAGGGCTTTGAGCTCACCGTTCTCCCTGTGGATGAGCAGGGCGTGGTAAAGCTGGATGCGCTGGAAGCAGCCCTCCGCCCGGACACCATCCTGGTATCCACCATGTATGTAAATAACGAGGTGGGCGCAGTGATGCCGGTGGAAAAGATCGCAAAGCTGATCCATGAGAAGAGCCCTAAGGCTGTCTACCACGTGGACGCCGTGCAGGGCTTCGGCAAATTCCGCATTTATCCAAAGCGCCTGGGCATTGACCTTCTCTCCGTAAGCTCACATAAGATCCACGGGCCAAAAGGTGTAGGCTTTTTATATATCAACGAGAAGACCAGAGTGATTCCGCAGATCCTTGGCGGCGGCCAGCAGAACGGCATGAGATCCGGTACCGACAATGTACCCGGCATTGCAGGCCTGGGCGTGGCAGCAGAGCAGATCTACAGCACACTGGATGCAAATACAGAGCAGCTGCTCTCCCTCAAAAAACGCATGACAGAAGGCCTGAAGGAGATTCCCGATGTCATCATCAATGGCATGCCGCTTGAGGAAGGTGCACCGCACATCGTGAGTGCAAGCTTCATGGGCGTGAGAAGCGAAGTACTTCTCCACACACTGGAGGAGCGCGGCATTTACATCTCCGCAGGCAGCGCATGTTCCACCCACAAGAGAAAACCGAGCAGCACCTTAAGCTCCATGGGTCTTCCAAAAGACCAGATCGAGTGCACGGTCCGCATCAGTTTTTCCGAGGAGAACACATTAGAAGAAGTAGATTACGCACTGGGCGTGCTGAAAGAAGTTGTCCCAATGCTGAGAAGATATTCCAGAAGATAAGGAGGAGCGATAGACATGGTATTTCATGCATTTCTGATCAAATATGCAGAGATCGCGATCAAAGGAAAAAATCGTTTTATGTTTGAGGACGCCCTGGTAGCCCAGATTAAACTGGCTCTTTCCAGACTGGATGGAAAGTACAGGATCGCAAAAGAGCAGGGACGTGTATATGTGCACTGCCCTGAAGATTATGATTTCGATGAGACCGTTGGGGCTCTTAAGAAGGTATTCGGTATTGTGGAGATCTGCCCTGTAGTGATCTACAAGGATCAGGGCTTTGACCAGATGGCGGAGGATGTAGTGGACTTCATGAAGAACTGCCATCCGGATTACGACGGCTCCTTCAAGGTCTACACAAGACGTGTCCGCAAATCTTATCCAATGACTTCCATGGAGGTCAGCGCAGCCATTGGCGAAAAGCTGCTGGATCTTTATGAGAATGCCACTGTAGATGTACATGACCCTGAACTGGTTCTTAAAATCGAGATCCGTGATAAGATCTACGTATATTCCACCAGCATCGAGGGTCCTGGCGGCATGCCTATTGGCACCGCAGGCAAAGCCATGCTGCTCTTATCCGGCGGTATCGACAGCCCTGTAGCCGGTTACATGATCGCCAAACGTGGTGTAAAACTGGAGGCAGTATATTTCCATGCGCCGCCGTACACCAGCGAGAGAGCAAAACAGAAGGTCGTGGATCTGGCCAAACTTGTGGCACAGTACAGCGGCCCGATCAAACTTCACGTAGTAAACTTTACCGATATTCAGCTTTATATCTACGATCAGTGTCCGCATGATGAGCTCACCATCATCATGAGACGTTATATGATGAAGATCGCCGAGCATTTTGCAGAGCAGAACAGATGCCTGGGCCTCATCACAGGAGAGAGCATCGGCCAGGTAGCCAGCCAGACCTTACAGAGCCTTGCCGCTACCAACGATGTATGTAACCTTCCTGTATAC
>JAGHUU010000265.1 GCA_018064695.1 Candidatus Blautia equi
GTCTTTGGAGAAAAGCCGGAGCTGAAGCCTTATGAATTTGAGGATGGAAAATACGATAAAGTAATCTTAGCCTGCCCTGTATGGGCCTCCAAATGCGCGGCCCCTATGAACACATTCCTTGCCGAGCACGGCGACGCCCTCCGCGAACTTGGCGGCGAAAACATCGGAATCCTCCTCTGCCAGAGCGGAAACGGAGCACAGAAGGTTGCTGCTAAATATAAAGAAACACTGAACACAAAGAGATTTGCAGGAGAGCTGGTTCTGATCGACCCGGCCAGAAAACCAAATCTCAGACTTCAGAACGACGCTGCTGTTGATGCATTCTGCCGGCAGTGTCTGCTGTAAACCAACAGAAAAATGAGCCCGTGAATCAACCCCGGGCTCTTTTTTGTGAAGCCTTGACAATTTCCGGCAATCGTCCTAAAATATTGTTCGAGACCGAACAGTTCGGATACGAACAATTTATATCCGAACACCTTTTACAATAAGGAGAACGTTATGGATCAGAACCAACATGCAGGTTATGCAATTCATACTCTTCACCGGATGTTTGGGCGCAGACTGGGCATGCTCTTTGAAGAGCATGGGATCTCTCAGACGCAGAGCTGGATCATCAAGTATCTGTACGATCACCGGGAAGAAGCTGTCTATCAGAAAGATATTGAAGCCTTCTTCCGTATTGCCCGTTCTACCGCCACCGGTGTTCTTCAGTGTATGGAGAAGCAGGGGTATCTTACCCGCTGTTCTGTGGAGGGAGATGCCAGATTAAAACGGCTGGTCCTCACAGAAAAAGCTATCGCCATCCAGATGGCCGTATTCAGGATCCTGGAGGAAAACGAACAGACCCTCCGACAGGATATCTCTGAGGAGGAACTGGAGGTCTTCTTCCGTGTGACGGAGAAGATGAAGGCGAACATCATGCATTGCTCAGACAATGAGCCGTAAGAGAATACACACCACAGTGTATTCTGAAAAACTGTTCGGAAGGAACAGAAAAGTCACCCGTAAACCCATCACACTGAAAGGAGTTCTTTCATGCTGAAAAGAATACTCGCAGAAGTAAAAGAATTTAAGAAAGATTCCTTTTTGACACCGGTCTTTATGATCCTGGAAGTTTTATTTGAGACACTGATCCCTCTCACCATGGCTTCCATCATTGACAACGGTGTTGACAAAGGAGACCTGACCCATATTTATAAGATGGGTCTTGTCATGGCAGTCCTTGCCCTTGGCGGACTGTTTTCCGGAATCATGGGCGGCAAATACGGTGCCCGCGCTTCCACAGGTTTTGCCCGCAACTTAAGAAAGGCCATGTTTGAGAACATTCAGCCCTTCTCTTTCTCCACCATCGCCAAATTCAGCACAGCAGCTCCCCTCACCCGACTTACCACCGACGTGTCCAACCTGCAGAACGCATACCAGATGATCCTCCGTATGTGTACCCGTGCGCCGATCAGTATGATCTGTGCCATGACCATGGCGTTTATAGTAAATGCCAGACTGGCCAGCGTTTATCTGGTAGCTGTTATTTTCCTGGCTGCCATTCTTCTTACCATCGTTTCCAGAGCTACCAAATACTTCAAACAGGTATTTGAGCAGTACGATACCTTAAATGCCAGCGTGCAGGAAAACATCGGTGCCATCCGTGTTGTAAAAGCTTTTGTCCGTGAAAAACACGAGACCACCAAATTCCAGGCTGCATGTAATAAGGTATACCAGATGTTTGTAAACGCTGAGAGCATCATCGTTTTCAACGGGCCTGTTATGCAGTTCACCGTTTACTCCTGTATCCTTCTTATCAGCTGGCTGGGTGCAAAGATGATCGTTGCCGGAAACCTCACCACCGGCGAGCTTATGAGCCTTCTCGCATACTGCATGAACATTCTTATGAGCCTTATGATGCTCTCCATGGTTTTCGTTATGATCACCATGAGTATGGCCAGCGCAGAGCGTATCTCCGAGGTATTAAACGAGACACCAAACCTTACCAATCCTGAGAACCCAATCATGGAAGTTCCGGATGGAAGCATTGATTTTGAACACGTACTTTTCCGTTATCGCCAGTCCACCGGTGATCCGGTTCTGAAGGATGTAAACCTGCACATCAACTCCGGAGAGACCATCGGTATCCTGGGTGCCACCGGTAGTGCAAAATCTTCCCTTGTAAGCCTCATCAGCCGTCTCTACGACGTCACCGACGGTGTGGTAAAAGTAGGCGGAATCAACGTAAAAGACTATGATATGGAAGCCCTTCGTAATCAGGTTTCCGTAGTGCTTCAGAAAAACGTTCTCTTCAGCGGAACCATTCTGGACAACCTCCGCTGGGGAAAAGCAGACGCCACCGAGGAAGAGTGCAAACGTGCCTGCCAGTTAGCCTGTGCAGATGAGTTTATTGAGAGATTCCCGGAGGGATACAACACCCGCATTGAGCAGGGCGGCTCCAACGTATCCGGCGGTCAGAAGCAGCGCCTCTGTATTGCCAGAGCCCTCCTTAAGAGCCCTAAGATCCTCATCCTGGATGACTCCACCAGTGCCGTAGATACCGCCACCGATGCACGTATCCGCCGCGCTTTTGCGGAGGAGATCCCGGATACCACCAAGATCATCATCTCCCAGCGTATCTCCAGTATCCAGCATGCGGACCGCATCATTGTTCTGGAAAACGGCGAGATCGACGGATTTGATACCCATGAAAACCTGCTTGCCAATAACGCTATTTACCAGGAAGTCTACGATGCCCAGATAAAGGGCGGCGGCGACTTTGATGAAAAAGGAAAGGGGGACCACTGATATGCCAGGACCGGGACAGGGACCGGGAAGAGGCATGAAAATACCGGGAAGAAAAATTGAAAATCCGGGAAAACTCATTGCCAGAATAGCCGGTTATGTAATGAAGAGCTACAAGTACCATGTCATTGCGGTGGTCATCGCCATCTTTGTCAGCGTACTTGCAAACGTACAGGGAACCATGTTCACCAAGACCCTCATCGATGACTACATCATTCCGCTTCTTAAGAGCAGCGGAACACCGGACTTTGGACCGCTCACCCGCGCCATTGCGAGAGTAGCCGTCTTCTATGCCATCGGTGTGGCTTCCACTTTTGCAAATAATAAAATTATGATCTACGTTACCCAGGGAACCCTCCGCGACCTTCGAAATGAGATGTTTGAGAAGATGGAGACCCTGCCGGTAAAATATTTTGATACCCACCCGCACGGTGATATCATGTCCATCTACACCAACGATATCGACACCCTTCGTCAGATGATCAGCCAGAGTATGCCGCAGCTGTTAAACGCATCTGTGACCATCGTCAGCGTTACCATCAGCATGGTCATCCTGAATGTGCCGCTTACCTTCCTGACCTTTGCCATGGTAGCTCTTATGCTGTACACCAGCCGTAAGCTGGCAGGCCTCAGCGGATCCTACTTCCTGGCACAGCAGAAAAACCTGGGTGCGGTGAATGGTTTCATTGAGGAGATGATGGAAGGACAGAAGGTTGTTAAAGTATTCTGCCATGAGAAAGACAACGTGGAGAAATTCAACGAGCTCAACGACAACCTTTTTGAGAGTGCAAACAACGCAAACAAATTTGCCAACGTTATGATGCCATGCGTGGCACAGCTTGGAAATGTAAGCTACGTGCTCTGTGCTATGGTGGGCGGTGCCCTTGCCATCAAGGGCGTGGGCGGCTTTACCCTGGGCGGTCTGGCCAGCTTCCTCACCTTCAACAAGAGCTTTAACATGCCGATCAACCAGGTCAGCCAGCAGTTCAACAGTATCGTAATGGCTCTGGCCGGTGCAAAGCGTGTCTTTGACCTTCTGGATGAACCGTCCGAGGTGGATGACGGCTATGTTACCCTGGTTCGTGCAAGAATCAACAATTCAGGACGAATCGTAGAGTCCGAGGAGCGTACCGGACGCTGGGCATGGAAGCACTTCCACAAAGCCGACGGTACCACCACCTATCAGGAGCTGAAAGGTGATATGGTTCTGGACGGTGTGGATTTTGGATATGATCCGAACAAGATCGTTCTTCACGATGTAAAGATGTATGCGGAACCGGGACAGAAGATCGCATTTGTAGGTTCCACCGGTGCCGGAAAGACCACCATCACCAACCTGCTGAACCGCTTCTATGATATCCAGGACGGAAAGATCCGTTACGACGGCATCAACATCAACAAGATCAAAAAAGGCGAGCTTCGCCGTTCCATCGGTATCGTACTTCAGGAGACCAACCTCTTCACCGATACCGTTATGGAAAACATCCGTTACGGTAAGCTGGATGCCACCGATGAGGAAGTCATCGCAGCAGCTAAGCTGGCAAATGCCGACGGTTTTATCCGCCGACTGCCGGAGGGCTACAACACCCTGCTTCGCCAGAACGGCGCCAACTTAAGTCAGGGCCAGAGACAGCTCATCGCCATCGCCCGTGCTGCCATTGCAGACCCGCCTGTTATGATCCTTGACGAGGCTACCTCCTCCATCGATACCCGTACCGAGAAGCTGGTACAGGACGGTATGGATAAGCTGATGGCAAACAGAACCACCTTTGTCATTGCCCACCGTCTCTCCACCATCATGAACAGTGATTGTATCATGGTTCTGGAGCAGGGCCGCATCATTGAGCGCGGTACCCACGAAGAGTTGCTGGCTATGAAAGGCAAGTATTATCAGCTGTACAATGGTTAAATGAGGAATCAACCATGAAAAAGAGATTTGAAATGCTGGATTACCGGAACTGTCTGGCAAATCTGCCGAATTCTGTGATGAAATATTTCGGCATGGAGCCTGTGGGGGATACGCTCCCCCTGGCAGACCGCTTTCTGAATAAGAAATATAAAAATGTGGTAGTCTTTCTCCTGGATGGGCTTGGAACCTGCATCCTTAACAGAAATCTGCCGGAGGACAGCTTCCTTAGAAGACACTTTGTGGAATCCTTCCCAACTGTTTTTCCGCCTACCACAGTAGCAGCCACCACAGCTGCCATGAGCGGCCGTCAGCCCATTGAGACTGCCTGGCTTGGCTGGGACTGTTATTTCCCGCAGATCGACAAAAATGTCACTGTCTTTCAGAATGTGGAGCAGGATACGGAGAACGATTTAGGCGAAGAATCTGTTGCGTGGAAGTACATCCCATACGAGTATGTGGTGGATAAAATGTGCAAAGCCGGAAAACAGGCATATAATTCCATGCCGTTTCTGGACCCTTGTCCGGAAGATTTTCAGGCTGTCTGTCAGCGAATCACCGATCTCTGCAATGAAGAAGGGCAGAAGTATATCTATGCATACTGGGATGAGCCGGACGGAACCATGCATGATTACGGCTGCTACAGCGATGAGGCAAAAGAAGTGATCAGAGAACTGGATGCCGGACTGGAAAAAATGTGCGCCCAGCTTCCGGATACCCTCCTCATAGTTACAGCAGATCATGGACACATGCAGGGAAGAAATGCATGCATTGAGGACTATCCGGAGATTATGGACTGTCTGGTCAGAATGCCTTCCATAGAGCCCCGTGCCCTGAACCTGTATATCAAAGAGGGGAAAAAGGAGCAGTTTGAGAAGAGCTTTAAAGAAGCCTTTGGAGATGACTTCCTGCTTCTTACAAAAGAAGAGGTCTATGAAAGTCAGCTGTTCGGCACCGGGGAAAAGCATGCGCTGGTGGATCCTATGATCGGAGACTACCTGGCCATTGCCGTATCAGATCTCAGCATCTTCAATAATTACGAAGAGAAAGCCAAATTCCGCGGCGTTCACGCCGGATATACGGAAGACGAGATGTTCATTCCGTTCATAGTAATTGATAAAACCAGATAGAGATTATATAAAAGGGGCAGGATAACATACATCCTGTCCCCTTTTATGTCTCAGGAAATTCCTATGATATGAAAAAAAACAGGTGAGATGCGCTGTTAAAAATGCATTTTTATACTTTAATACGGCGGAGAAATGTTGTATAATCACCCTGTTGCGCATAAATATGCGCTGAAACGGAAAGGAGAGACAGAAATGAACTTAGAATGGCTTTGTCTGCTGCCTCCGGCAGCTATGCTGATCTTTGCGATCAAAACAAAAAAGTCCTTTGAGGCGCTGATCTTTGGTTCCCTGGTGGCTTATATCCTGATGCACGGCATCGGATTCCTGGCACCATGGTGTGAACTGGTGCTTGACGAGATCAGCAACCCGGATAACGAATACATCCTGCTGATCTGCGGTCTGTTTGGATCCCTGATCTTTCTTTTAAGAGAAGCCCGCGGAACAGAGGGCTTTTCCAGACTGGTACTGCGATTCTGTAAAAGCGAAAAGATGGTCCTTCTCACATCCTCCATTCTTGGATGTGTGATCTTTGTAGACGACTATCTGAATATCATGACCATCGGAACCTGTATGAAAGATGTCTGCGACAAGCGTAAAGTGCCCCGTGAAGCACTTGCCTATGTCATCGATTCCACCGGTGCCCCGGTATGTGCACTGCTCCCATTCTCCACCTGGTCCGTATTCTATGCGGGAATCTTTATGGAGGAAGCAGCGGTAGTGGGTCTTGGCTTCGGCACCGGAATTGCCACTTACCTGCATGTTATCCCATTTATGTTTTATCCGATCTTTGCCCTGGCGCTGACCGTGCTGTTTTCCATCGGTGTTGTGCCTAAGCTCGGTGCTATGAAAAAGGCCTATGAGCGCGTGCGTAAAGGCGATACGGGCATTCAGCCTGCTGTTCAGGTAGTGAGTGAGCAGGGAGCCTATACGGTAGCCGGTATGGAGGAAAATGCGGAGACCAGCGCTGTGAAAAACATGCTGGACAAACCACATAAGATCGCGCCTCCCGGAAAAGCCCTCGACTTTATCCTCCCTATGGGAATCCTCATCGGCGTGACCATTGCCACCAGCGACATGCTGATCGCCATTATCGCTACTTTATTTGTATGCCTGTTCCTGTTTGTGCCAAGAAAGCTGATGAGCTTCAACCGCTTCAGCGAGCTCTTTATTCAGGGATTCGCAGATATGCTTCCGGTTCTGGCCATTCTGCTGGCTTCCTTCCTGGTAAAGACAGCCTGCGGAGAGATGAACCTTTCCGGTTATGTGATCTCCCTGGTTCAGCCTTTCCTGAATGCCACCGTGCTTCCTGCAGTGGTATTCCTGATCCTGGCAGCCCTGACCTTCATCACCAGCTCCTTCTGGGGAATTGAGGTCATTGCCCTTCCTATCGTTGTGCCGCTTGCCATTGCCCTGAACGGAAACATTCTTCTGGTACTGGCAGCAGTAGTATCCGGCGGTGTGTTCGGAAGCCACGCCTGCTTCTACTCCGATGCGACTGTATTGTCCTCCGCCACCTGCGAGATCGACAATATGGATCATGCTGTTTCCCAGGCACCATATGCCATTCTTGGCGCAGTGCTCTCTGTGATCGCATACCTGATCGCCGGAGCTATATTCTGATGAATTGTCCTTCCGGGGCAGTTGTTGATAAT
Source organism: Candidatus Blautia equi (assembly GCA_018064695.1). Taxonomy (GTDB): domain Bacteria; phylum Bacillota; class Clostridia; order Lachnospirales; family Lachnospiraceae; genus Blautia_A; species Blautia_A equi. The sequence continues at coordinate 7,476 of JAGHUU010000265.1, forward strand.
AACTGACAAGTATGGTAAAATATCAGGATAGGAATGGAGGTTTTTATTATGCAGATCAGAGAATCAGCGGAGGATTATCTTG
>JAGHUU010000044.1 GCA_018064695.1 Candidatus Blautia equi
TTTAAGGTGACTTTATAAACTTTTTCTCCGAAGGTCTCCCGGAGCATGTAGTCGAGTGAGTGATAAGGCTTCTCACCCCAGGTTTTCTGAGGCTGCTGTTCCATGATCAATCGTTCTCTCCATTGTTACTGGTTTCTTCTGCATCTGCTTCGATGGCAGGAACTTCCTCCCCGGCAGGGGCATCGGACATATTTCTGAATTTGGCATAAACATCCTGCTCGGCACTCTGTGGAGTTACTGCCTCGTACACACCGAACTCAGGGCTGGTGACATCAGGCTCGTACTCAGGTACTTCCTCAGGAATGTAGGTGGCAAAGACCTTGCTGAAGAAGATGGAGGTTCCGTAGGCTACGCAGGTTGGTCCGAGCAGGGCAAACATAAAGAGCATGCTGGACTGGAACTGCACATCTTTAATAAGAAGAACGGCCAGAGGCAGAAGGGAGATCACAAAGATGATGGCGGTCTGCGGCAGATGGCGGATGGACATGAAAAAGGCATTTCTCATGGTGTTCTTGATGGTGTTGTCAAACTTGGAAAGAACAGGATATACATACAGGTACTCCAGATACAGGAAGATGAAGACAACCAGGAGAAGTACGCGCATAACATCGGACATGGTGCCGGCGTTTTCCATATTTCTGATAATGAAGAAATCGCCCACCAGCAGGATGCCAAAGAAGCTGAGGATCAGATGAATGATGATACCCTGCTTTAAGTTCTGACGGAAGGAGTGGAAGAAGGAGCGGAAGATGTAGGCTTCCTCGTTCTTCACCATCTTAAGTGTGACATAGAACATTGCTGTGAATGCCGGTCCTATTGTGACGATAGGAATGCAGCACAGCATGAAAACAAGATTTAATAAAAATAAATCGGCAACCTTTCCCATAAAAACAAAGAACGGATTGTCCAGATTAAAAAAACGGCCCATTGATAAGACTCCCTTCTAATGTAAAGCATATGAAACAGTATATCGAAATTGGGATTAAAAAGCAATGAAAAAAGTGTGAAGGATGTGTGGACGGGATGCCATCCCGGCGGTCCGGGACGGAGGAAAAATGCTCTTGCTTATCAGATTTTAACGTGTTAAAATGTTAGTTACACGATGAAGAAGAAAGGAGCAGGACATGAGTAAAAAAATCAAAACCGAGGCGGTTGACCGTTTATTTGAAGCTATCCTTTGCCTGAAAAATAAGGAAGAGTGCTACACCTTCTTCGAGGACGTCTGTACCATCAACGAGCTTCTCTCACTTTCCCAGCGATTTGAGGTAGCCGGAATGCTGATGGAGAAAAAAACCTACCTGGACATCTCAGAAAAAACCGGAGCTTCCACTGCTACCATCAGCAGGGTAAACCGCTCCCTCAACTACGGAAACGATGGCTACGACATGGTTTTCTCCCGCCTGAAAGAAAAAGAAGAGAATGCTGAATAAGAAATCTATTATAAAAAAGACTGCAGATTTATCTGCAGTCTTTTTTTATAAGTTTTTTCAATGCTTACACATCAAGCTTCATGTCTCCAAACCTGATCATCCCTTTTGCTCTCATAAACTCAGATACAGCCAGGGAAATAACAGCCGGAAGAATGAACTGGAGGAGGAGAATATCCAGAAGCACCACTGCCGCGCTGTGGTCGACGATCATGGTCTGCCAGGTCATGATCTGGCCTACGAAGCCGGCGGAGCCCATTCCGGATCCGGTGGCGTTGCACTGCATTTTTACCAGCATGGTACCTACAGGGCCAAGGACGGCACTGGAGATGATGGCAGGAAGCCAGATGATTGGTTTTCTGACGATGTTCGGCACCTGAAGCATGGAGGTTCCGATGCCCTGCGCAATGAGGCCGCCGAATTTGTTCTCGCGGTAGCTGGCTACGGCAAAGCCAACCATGTTGCAGCAGCATCCGATAACTGCAGCGCCGGCTGCAAGTCCGTTCAGGTTCAGGATGATGCCAAGGGCTGCGGAGCTGATAGGAAGGGTGAGGATCACACCCATAAGTACGGATACGATGATACCCATGAGCAGCGGCTGCTGTTCGGTACCCCAGTTGATGATGCTTCCAAGGCCGGTCATGAA
>JAGHUU010000234.1 GCA_018064695.1 Candidatus Blautia equi
TATTTAAGACCACTTTACGATGCCCTTTATCAGATCATGGGTGCAGACAGCTTCCAGAAAAATATGGAAAAAGGCCTTATTGAGGTGGCTCCGCTTGCCTATATGCGTGGCCGAACCCTTGACAATGCCTTTATTATCCTTGATGAGGCGCAGAATACCACCCCTGCCCAGATGAAGATGTTCCTGACCCGTATCGGATTCGGATCAAAGGTCATCATCACCGGTGATGCGTCCCAGAAGGACCTTCCAAAGGACGTCACATCCGGTCTTGATACAGCTATGAAAGTATTAAGAAAGATCGATGATATTGCCTTCTGTGAGCTGACCAGCAAGGACGTTGTGCGTCACCCTCTGGTACAGCAGATCGTTCAGGCATACGAGGATTATGAAAATAAACAGAAACCGGCTCCAAGAAAAACACCTGTGCGCCGGAGTCAGGAGAAAAAATGACCATTCAGATAGAATATGAGACAGACCTGGAGCTTGGAATCGACTATTCCACACTGGCTCATCAGGTTGCAGATCAGGTTCTTGATATGGAGGAATGTCCTTATGAGGCTTCCGTAAACCTGGTCCTTACAGATAATGAAGAGATCATGCGCGTGAATACCGAATTTCGTGATATTCCGCGTGCCACCGATGTACTTTCTTTTCCAATGATCCCATTTGAATCCCCTGCGGATTATGACATCATTGAGGAGGACGATACCCTTTTTGACCTGGATACAGATGAACTGCTTCTTGGAGACATTATGATCTCCGTGGAAAAGGTTTTTGCCCAGGCTGAGGAGTACGGCCACAGCGTAAAAAGAGAGTTCTGTTTCCTCATTGCCCACAGCATGCTGCATCTTCTGGGATACGATCACATGACTCCGGAGGAAGCTGCTGTTATGGAGCAGAAGCAGGAAGCGGCATTACAGGCCCTTGGAATTACCAGATAACAGGCGGATAGTAAAATGAACATCAGAGAAGAATTAAAAGACAGAAAGAGGATCGTAATCAAGATCGGTGCCTCATCACTTACACATAAAGAAACCGGAAGAATCAACCTTCACAAGCTGGAGGTTTTGGTAAGGGAGCTCAGCGACCTTCATAACATGGGAAAAGAAGTGGTTCTGGTATCCTCCGGAGCTATCGCTGTGGGTTCTGCAGCTCTTGGCATGAACGGCAAACCTTCCGAGCTTGAAAAGAAACAGGCCTGCGCAGCAATCGGTCAGGCCAGACTTATGATGATCTACCAGAAGCTGTTCTCCGAGTACAATCAGACAGCTGCACAGATTCTTATGACCAAGAATACCATGGTCAACAACCTGAACCGCAAAAATGCAAGAAACACCTTCAACGAGCTGCTGAAAATGGGTGCCATCCCTGTTGTAAATGAGAACGACTCCGTTTCCACTTACGAGATTCAGTTTGGTGATAACGATACCCTTTCCGCAGTGGTAGCAGCCCTTATCGAGGCAGATCTTCTGATCCTGCTCTCTGATATCGACGGTCTTTTTACAGACGATCCAAACACCAATCCGGATGCCAGATTTATTGATCTTGTGGAAAATCTGGATGATCACTTTAAAGATATGGCCAAAGGTTCTACAGGAAGCAAAGTAGGAACCGGAGGTATGGCTACAAAGCTCACCGCAGCCGAGATCGCTACTTCAGCCGGAGCTGATATGGTCATCGCAAACGGAAGTGACTTCCATGTGATCCACGATATCATAGGCGGTGAACAGGTGGGAACCGTATTTGCGGCTAACCATAAAGAAGAATTTTATCTCATCGATTATATCGAGAGACTTTTATAAATACATTGGGAGTATAGATACATGGAAGAGAGCAGAATTGCCAGAATCAACGAGCTGGCACATAAATCAAAAACGGTTGGACTTACCGAGGCCGAGAAGGCAGAGCAGGCACAGCTTCGCAAGGAGTTTATTGCCGCTTTCAGAATGAACCTTCGTTCACAGCTGGACAACATCGATGTGGAGGAAGCCGACGGTACTATTATCAACCTGGGGGAGCGCTATGGAAACAAAACAAGCCATTAGAAAAAAAGTATTTGCCCTTAGAAAGCAGTGCACAGATGCGGATGTAGAGGCAATGAGCCGCATCATTACCGAAAAAGTTACGGCACAGCCTGAATTTGTCCAGGCAGATCGTATTCTGGCATATGCAGATTACAATCATGAAGTATGTACGCGATATATTATAGAGGAAGCCTGGAAGGCCGGTAAGACCGTGGCGGTTCCAAAGGTGCAGGGAAAAGATATGATCTTCCATATCTTAACAGACTTTGCGCAGTTAGAGCCCGGATATTTCGGTATCCCTGAACCTGCCAGCGGTGAGATCGTGGACTGGGAAGCCGGTCTTATGATCATGCCCGGCGTGGCTTTTGATCAGAACTGTAACCGCGTAGGCTACGGCGGCGGTTTTTATGATCGCTTTCTTGAAAAACATCCGAATATCATAAGACTTGCAGTTGGCTTTGACTTCCAGATGATGGAGGAAGTTCCAACAGAGCCTACAGATATCGTTCCGCAGATCATTGTAACGGAAAATGATATTTTAAGAGCATAAAGATTTCAGAGTTTTTTTAGATTTATAATGTATGATTATGACTGACTTTGTGATATATTTAAGGTCAGTTTAAATCGTTAGGAGGTTTAAAGATGATCAGAAAGAAATTAATGCTTTTACTTTTATCCGGACTTCTGGTATTTTCATCCATGCCGGTATCAGTATTTGCTGAAGATAGTCCGGAATTAACACCAACACCTACCGAGGCGCCTCTGCCGGAAAATACACCTACCCCGGAGCCTGATCCGGATCCAACAGCTACACCTGAGCCAACCGCAACACCTGCTGCCGACCCAACAGCCACACCAGCAGCAGATCCAACGGCTACTCCTGCGGCAGACCCAACAGCTACACCTGCTCCAACGGCTACCCCTGTACCGGAGGATCAGATCGTAGACAGCTATGAAAAACTGGTTGCTGCCATTGAAGCTGCTCCTGTATCAGAGGCTACTACAGCTATCTATGTAAAAGGTTCCTTTGATATCACCGGTACCGTTACCATTCCTGAGGGAAAAAAGATTCTTCTCTGTAGCGCAGAGGACAGCGATGCCACCCTTAGAAGAGGCGACATCTTTGTAAGCGACATGTTTGTTGTGGAAAAGAATGCAGTTCTCATCATTCAGGGTACTGAGGAAGATACACTTACTCTTGATGGCAGAGACCTGGAAGCCTCCGGCTCCCTGATCCGATTAGAAGAGGATGCTAAACTTGGCATCGGTGTCGGAACTGTACTCGAAAACAACAACGCATCCTGCGACGGCGCAGCTATTCAGGCTGAGAAGGCACAGATTCTTCTGCTCGGTGGAATCATCAGAAATAATAAGGGTCTTAAGGGCGCTGTTTATACCGATGATGTGATCCAACTTGGAAGCGCAGCAGTTGAAGAAGTGATCGTTACTATTATGGACAATGAGGATGTGGAAGAGAACACAGCAGATATCTATCTTGCAGGTCCTGATGCAGCACTCATGGTAAAAACACCTCTTGAAAAAGACACTGAGGCTACCGAGGTCAGCATCACAGTGGAAGATGAGACCCGTACAGATGCCATCGTCTATGCAGAGGATGGTCTGGATATGGAGGAAGATGTACTTCCATATATTATTCTCTGCAGCGCTGATTACTATCTGAATGCAGAGGGTAAACTGGAGGCCCTCGATACGGATCCTACTCCTACACCGGAGCCTACAAATACCCCAACACCGGCTCCAACAGCTACACCTGTTCCAACCCCAACTAAGAATATTAAACCTAACGCACTTAAGATCTTAAATGTTGCATGGAAGGGCAGAGACAGCCTGGAGATCACATTTAAAAACTATGAGGATGTACCGGGAAGTGCATATTATGAGATCGTTCCTGATGGCAGCGATTTCACCAAGCTTGATACCACAGGCGAGGGAATCCCTGTTTCCGCTAGTGGTACAGTTACCTTTACTATTGATAACAGCGAAAAGAGCCAGGTAATTCCTGACGGCGTATTCCGTGTATATCTGCAGGTGAAATACAGCGATGCAGGCAGCACCTTATCCCAGATCTACCCAATTAAGATCGACCAGAGTCTCAGACCTGTAGCTACTCCAACACCTGCACCTACCACTCGTCCTGCTAAGATCTACAAAGCAGAGGAGAGTATCGTAGATGGTCTCAGCCAGAAGATTCCTGCCTATGCAAAGAAGATCCACTTCTTCTCCGTAACCGGAGCCGGCTCCGACAACATGGAACCGCAGGAAGGTGATGTGAAGTGGGAGCCAGCTTTCTGGTCCGCAGGAAATCAGAAGCATTATAAAGATAAATTCGGCCGTTTCTACATGATCTTTGCTAAGGATTACGAGGCCGAGAAGGATATCACCATTCAGATTCACTACACCAAGTATGTTTACAGAAACGGTGCATGGAGCGAGGTTGGAGAGGAAGCTGTACCATATACCCTTACCGTATATCCGGCAACCCCTGAGAAAGACCCTGAGCTTCAGAACGGAAGCGGAGCCATCGCTAATCAGGAGACTCTTGAACAGAATGGTATCGTACTTGAGGGTGAGAGCTACGTTGCAGATAACGCTGTTACCGGCGACGACAATCCTATCTTACCACTTGCCGCAGCAGGCGGCGCTGCACTTCTTGCAGCCATTGCAGCTGTTGTACTTCTCATCAAGAGAAAGAAATGATAGCAGTAAGATCAGTAGTTTAAAAATTGATAGTATAAATAACAGGACATGAGAGTTTTCTCATGTCCTTTGTTATTGACATCATTTTATCAGGGTGATAAAATTTCTTACAGAAAATTCAATAGTGCGCTGAATTGCAAGTTCCGTTTTTATGAAATGGATTAAAAGGGAAACCGGTGAAAGTCCGGTACGATCCCGTCACTGTGTTAGAGAGCATACAGCAAAAATGTCACTGGATTCTTTATCTGGGAAGACGCTGCCATGCGATGATCTTAAGTCAGGAGACCTGCTTGTGATTCCTATGAAACAACTCATACGGTGTATATGAGATCATTGTTACTGGCGATAAAATATGTTCAGATTCTTTTACTCTAAGAGTCTCTTTTTTGTCGTGTAAGAGCACTGCTCCCGTATAGACCTTTCAAGGTCTATTTTTTTTGTCCCGTAGGACCACTGTTGACTTTTCAAGAAGACAAAAAGGAGAAGAAAAGAATGAAAAACACAAAGATCGCTGTTGGTCTTCTGACTGCAGCAGCAATGACCGCCGGAATGGCTTCCACAGCTATGGCAGCAGGCACTCTGAACTTCGGATGCCAGAACTACGCAGGAGGTTCCGTAAACCCACTGTTCCAGGAGAGCTCCGCATGGAATGCTATGCGTTATGGCGTAACCGAAGGCCTCTTCAAATTTACTGACTCCATGGAGATCGAGCCATGGATCGCAGAGAGCTATGAAGTATCCGAGGATCACAAGACCTGGACCATCAAGATCAAAGACGGTCTGAAATTCTCTGACGGATGTGACCTTACCGCTTCAAAAGTAGCTGAGTCTCTTCAGTGGGATATGACTGAGGGCCCTAACGGACAGAGCCGTCCTAACAAATATCTTGAGTACAGCGCACAGATCAGCGCAGATGACGAGACCAACACCGTTACCATCGTTACCGAGACCGCATATGTTAACCTTATGAAAAATCTGGCACATCCTACCATGGCTATCGTAGATGTTGCTGATTCCACAGAGCCTGAGCATGCAATCATCGGTTCCGGTCCATATAAGATCGACAACTATACCGAGGAAGTAGGCTATGACCTTTCCGCTAACGAGAACTTCCGTGAGCCTGTACCATATGACAACGTAAAACTTCTTTACATGGGAGATGCTACCGCAAAAGCAATGGCTCTTCGCAATGGTCAGGTAGACCTGGTAGAGAACATCACCAACGTAGGTGATATTCAGTCCCTTATGGATGATCCAGACTACACTGTAGATATCGCTACCGGTGTACGTACCGGATTCTCCTGGGTAAACTTTGAGGGAGCTCTTGGCAACGATGCTGTAAGACAGGCTGTTATGATGGCAATCGATGATGAGACCATCTGTACCAGTCCGCTTATCGGTGGTCTTTACAACGCAGGTTGCTCCGTACTTCCATCCAACCTGGAGTATGGTTATGACACTCTGGTAGATCCATACGCATTCGACCTTGAGGGTGCTAACAAGATCCTTGATGATGCAGGTATCGTTGATACCGACGGCGACGGCATCCGCGAGCTGGATGGACAGAACATTGTGCTGAAATACAGCTTCTATGACAACCGTCTTCTGAAGGAATTCTCTCAGGCTCATCATCTGTATCTGGACATGATCGGCATTGGCATTGATGAGAACGAGTCCGATTCCGAGACCTGCTGGTCCGAGCTTGAGAACCATGATTATGATCTTTCCAACAACAACTGGACCACAGTAGGTACCGGTGACCCAACCGCATTCCTCAGCAACTGGTACAGCAAAGATGCAAACTACAGCAGCTACAGCAACGAAGAGTACGATGCCCTTTATGAGGAGCTTCAGGTAGAGATGGATCATGAGAAACGTGTGGAGATCATCACCCGCATGCAGCAGATCCTGATCGACGATGCAGCAGTTCTGGTAGACGGATACTACAAGAGCTCCATGATCTACTCCAAGAACGTAGCAGAGGCTCATATCCACACCGCTGACTACTACTGGCTGTCCACTGAGATCAAACCTGCTGAGTAATTAAAACAGCGTATTTATGCTTATATAGAGGGGATAGCTGTCCCCTCTATATTTCGTAGCATGGAAGAGCATCTCGAGAGTTCTTCCATGCTATGAAATATGTTTACACATACTTTATATGAGAGGAGTGTAGCCTGTGTCTATGAAAAAGATCGGTGCCAGACTGCTGCAGATGCTGGTGGTTCTGCTTGGTATCAGCTTTCTGACATTCTTACTTACCTATATGGCGCCGGGTGATCCGGTGCGTACCATGTTCGCAGCTACCGGTGTCATCCCTTCGGAAGAGGTCATGAACGAAGTCCGCGAATCCATGGGCTTAAATGATCCTTTCCTGGTGCAGTACGGACGATGGCTTGGAAACTGCTTAAGAGGCAATTTCGGCGAATCCTATGCTTATGGAAAACCTGTTGTCACCCTGCTTCTGGCAAGATTATGGCCAACCTTAAGACTGACCTTATTTTCCATGGTTCTTATGCTGATCGTATCCGTACCTCTTGGTATGCTTTCGGCGGTATATAAAAACAAACTGATCGATTATTTTGTACGTCTGATCACATTCTTTGGCGTATCCCTGCCGAACTTCTGGGTAGGACTTATGCTGATGCTTCTGTTCTGCGTAAAAGTAAACTGGCTTCCTGTTATCAGCTCCGCAGGTGATTTTAAGAGCATGATCCTTCCATCTGCCACACTGGCCATTGCCATGGCTTCCAAATATACCAGACAGGTGCGTACCGCAGTTCTGGAGGAATTAAATCAGGACTATGTGATCGGAGCCACAGCCCGCGGTGTAAAAAGCTGGAAGATCCTGTGGCTGAATGTATTTCCAAACTCCCTGCTGCCGCTGATCACCATGTTGGGTCTTTCTATTGGATCCCTTCTTGGCGGTACTTCTGTAGTAGAGGTGGTTTTCTCTTACCCGGGTATGGGAAACCTGGCAGTTTCCGCCATCACAGCCTATGATTACCCGCTGATCCAGGGATATGTACTCTGGGTTGCAGTCATTTACATGCTGATCAACCTTCTGGTAGATATCTCTTATAACTATGTAGACCCACGAATGAGACTTAAGAGGTGATGAGATGAAAAAACAGAATTTCTTTTTGAAATATAAATCCTTTACCTTCTTTTCCATCCTTGGCATTCTGATCATTCTCACCGCCATTTTTGCACCTGTTGTTACAAAAGGTGTCAGTCCTACAGAAGGTAATCTGTTATTTGGCCTTCAGCCGCCAAGTGCTGAGCATATTTTCGGTACAGATAAGCTGGGCCGTGACATCTTTACACGTGTCATTTACGGAGCCAGAACTTCTTTATCCGCTACCTTTACCGTAGTAATCATTATTTTCCTGGTTGGAACCATGCTGGGTATTCTGGCAGGATATTTTGGCGGATGGGTGGATATTGTGATCATGCGTATCGCTGATATGATGATCGCCTTTCCTGGTCTTGTACTTGCTATCGCAGTAGCAGGTATTCTGGGAGCCAGCGTTAAGAACGCAATCATCGCGCTTTCTCTGGTAAGCTGGACTAAATATGCCCGTCTGGCACGAAGCCTTGTGCTTAAGATCAGAAACAGAGACTTTGTGGCAGCAGCCATCGTAACCGGTTCTAAGACCCCTTACATGCTGTTCCGCTACATGTTCCCGAACACCATCACTACACTGGTCATCACAGCCGCTACTGATATCGGTACCATGATGCTGGAGCTTTCCTCCCTTTCCTTCCTGGGATTCGGTGCAAAAGCGCCTGCTCCGGAGTGGGGACTTATGCTGAATGAGGGACGTCCTTATATTCAGGCAGCTCCATGGCTGATGATCTATCCCGGTATTGCAATCTTTATCGTAGTTGTAGTCTTCAATATGCTTGGTGACAGTTTGCGCGACATTCTGGATCCAAGAGATGAATAAGGAGGAAATGGATATGGCATTATTAGAGTTAAAAGATGTTACCATTTCCTATGGTAAACGTGAGATCGTTAAAGGCTGTAATCTCTCCATGGAACAGGGCGAGATCTGCAGTATCGTAGGTGAGTCCGGAAGCGGTAAAACAACCGTCATCCGTGCCGTACTGGGTCTTCTTGCAGGCGGCGGTAAAGTCACTAAGGGAGACATTCTCTTTGAGGGACAGACACTGCTCACAAAGACAAAAGAAGAGTGGAGAAAGCTTCGCGGAACGGAGATCTCCATGATCTTCCAGGATTCCGGTGCCATGATGAATCCTACTAAAAAAATCGGTGATGCTTTTGTGGAATATATTCAGACTCACGAAAACATTTCCAAAAAGGATGCCTGGGATAAGGGCGTAAAGATGCTGGAGCGCATGAGATTGCCGAGCGGCGACAACATCATGAGAAGCTATTCCTTCCAGTTATCCGGCGGTATGCGTCAGCGTGTCGGCATTGCCATGGGTATGACTTATCAGCCAAAGCTTCTTCTTGCCGATGAGCCTACCTCCGCACTGGATGTGACCACACAGGCACAGATCATCCGCCAGTTTATGGAGCTCCGTGATGAGTATGGCACAAGTATCATCATCGTTACCCATAACCTTGGTGTTGCAGCCTATATGGCTGACCACCTGATCGTTATGAAAAACGGTGTCATTGAGGATCAGGGTGACCGCGATCATATGCTGCATCATTCTGATAATCCTTATACAAAGATGCTGCTGGAGGCAGTACCATCCCTGGGAGGTGTGAGATATGTTTGATGAAAAAGATATGATTCTGGAAGCTAAACATGTAACACGCAGATTTCCGGCTGCCGGCGGCAAGGCACTTACCGCATGCAATGACATCAACCTGAAAATGTACAAGGGCAAAACTCTGGGCTTAGTTGGAGAGTCCGGCTGCGGAAAATCTACTTTTATGAGATTTCTTGTGGCTCTTGATACCCCTACAGAAGGAGAGATCATTTATAAGGGTAAGGATATCACAAAATTAAAAGGTGAAGAGCTCAGACAGAATCGTCAGAATATTCAGATGGTATTCCAGGATCCGGGTGCTTCCTTTAACCCTAAGATGAAGATCCGCGATATCATCTGCGAGCCACTTCTGAACTTTAAGCGCATTAAGAAGAGCGAGAAGGATGCTGTAGCCAGAAAATATCTGGAGATGGTAGATCTGCCGGGTGATTTTGCAGACCGTTATCCGCATAACATGAGCGGCGGCCAGCGTCAGCGTGTCGCCATTGCCCGCGCAATTGCACTTGAGCCGGAGATCATCGTTATGGATGAGGCTACCTGCGCTTTGGATGTATCGGTTCAGAAAACCATCATTGAGCTGGTGGTAAGCCTGCAGAAGGAGAAGAATATCTGCATCGGTTTCATCGCCCATGACCTGGGACTTATCCAGTCCTTCGCGCATCAGATCGCTGTTATGTATCTTGGAAATATTGTGGAAGTACTGCCTGCTGAGGATATCAGCAGTAACGCAAAACATCCGTATACACAGGCACTTCTGGGTGCTGTATTTGATCTTACTATGGATTTCTCCCAGAAGATCGAAAGCATCGACAGCGAGGCTCCAAGCCCGCTGGATCTGCCTACCGGATGTCCATTCCAGGATCGCTGTGATCGCTGCATGGCTATCTGTAAAGAAAAGCAGCCAAAACTGATCAACCTGGAGCCGGATCATCAGGTTGCGTGTCATCTTTACTCCGAAGGAGGAAAGAACGTATGAAAAAAATCACATCTGTAATATTTGCAAGTGTTTTAAGTGCAGGATTACTCTGTACAGGAGCAGGTGCTGAACAGGTGATCGACAGTGCAGATCTGGGAATGCACAAGATCGGTGTTGTTGTTTATAATCTGAATGACGAGCAGGTTATAGCATTCCGTGATTATCTGGAGAACTATATTGAACTTTGTTTCCCTGATGTAGACTTCCTTTATTCCAGTTCCGTCAATAACATGGAGCAGGAGATGCAGTTTATTCAGGATGCAAGTGATGCCGGTGTAGAGGGAATCCTTTCCTTCAACAGCTATGACCTGGAAGCTGAGGTAAAGCTCTGTGAGGAGAACGGAATCTATTACATGCGTGCTTCCAGCGGCGTATCTGATGAGGATTACGCCAAAGTGGCAGAGAATCCATATTTTATAGGCGCGATAGGACCGGATACAGAAATGGAGTATCAGGCCGGTTATGATATGGGTAAATATTTTGCGGAAAACCAGGAGAAAGGTGCATACTTTATCTGCAGCGGCGGCGCAGGCTTTGGTGTTGGTTCCCATCGAGAGAGAGTAAAAGGTATGATCGATGGTCTGCAGGATGGATATGGAGTAACAGTTTCAGACAATACTGCTGAACTGGCGGCTGTACCTGTGAGCACCACAGCAGAAGCTGATGGACTTAAGATCTGCGTGACACCGGGCTTTCTGGATTCTGAAAACTTCCTGCCGGCGGTAGTGGAAGCGTATGAGCAGGATACTTATCCTGTTGTATTATCTGCGTATCCGCTTTCTGATTTTGCCGCAGCAGCAGAGAAGAGTATTGTCGGTGTCATTGACTGCTACAGTGAGACGAACCTGCAGCTCTTCACATCCGGCAGGCTTCACTATGTGAGCGGTAAATTCAGCTCCTCCATAGGTCCTTCCTTTGTATCCATGTACAATGCAGTTACAGGATATGCAGAGGCTTTCCGCGAGGATGGAAGAGCATTTCGCATCAGTCAGGACTTCTGGACTTCCGATTCCCTTCAGGATTATGTGGATAAATATACCCTTTCCAGCAGCGTAGTCCTGAATGCGTACAGTGCGGAAGATCTGATGGCAGCATGTAAGCAGATCACACCGGAATGTGGATTTGCAGATTTGAAAGATCTTGCAGAAGCAAGCTCTTTTGAGGATGCATTCGCCAGAAGATTTCAATAGTTTTTATTACATATGAATAATTGTTCATATGTTGTTGACAATCTGACTTTATTGATTTATTATAATGAACATAAAACAACTTATTGAAAGCGAGGATTTTTATCATGAAAAAAACTTACAAGATCGATGTAGACTGCGCAAACTGTGCAAACCTTATGGAAGACGCTACCAAGAAAGTATCCGGTGTTAAAGACTGTACCGTAAACTTCATGACCCTCAAAATGATCGTAGAGTTTGAGGACGGCGCTGATCCTAAAGAGGTTATGCCTGAGGTTGTAAAGGCATGCAAGAAAGTAGAGCCTGACTGCGAAGTATTTGTAAAATAATTAATGATCTAAAAGTAAGTGAACCCGGCGGAAAGCAAACCCGCCGGGTAATTTTAGAAAATCCGGAGAACAGAAAGATGAATAAAAAACAGAAAAAAATGCTGATCAGGATCATCGTTTCCGCGGTACTTCTGATCGCTATCAATCTTATTCCAGAAAGTGTGCTTCCTGCACACAGTATCATCAGATTTCTGTTATGCATGATTCCATACGGTGTGATCGGCTATGATATTCTTATCAAGGCCGGCAAGGGAATCAAAAACAGACAGATCTTTGACGAGTGCTTCCTTATGGCAGTTGCAACAGTAGGAGCTATCCTGATTGCCCTTGTTGAGAAGAGTGGCGATTATAATGAGGCAGTTGCAGTTATGCTGTTTTATCAGATGGGCGAGCTGTTCCAGAGCTATGCGGTAGGTAAGAGCCGCCGCAACATCAGCGACCTTATGGATATCAGACCTG
>JAGHUU010000092.1 GCA_018064695.1 Candidatus Blautia equi
AGGTCTTCTGTCAGATCCTGCGCACACATTCTCCATTTCCAGTTCTTTCCAAGCGTGGACGGATGATTGATACGTGCGGTGTTATCAAGGCCGAGATAATCCTGAATCGGAATGATGCATGTTCCGGCTACACTGGCCATAACCGTATAGATGATCTCCCAGTGAATCTCTGTATCCATTTCTGCGGAAGCAGCTTTCGGAAGGTGAAGATATTTCGTCAGCATCTCTTTATCCTCCGAAACAAGATTCCGATACCATCCGACCAGTGTCTCATTGTCATGTGTTCCTGTGTATACCACTGAATTCACAGGGTAATTGTGCGGCAGATAGTCGCTGTCGCTTCCGGTATCTCTGGAATCAAAAGCAAATTCAAAGACTTTCATTCCCGGAAAACCGCTTTCCCTTACCAGTTCTCTTACAGAATCTGTTACATAGCCAAGATCCTCCGCTATGACCTCTTTTTCGCCAAGGCGTTCTTTCATAGTACGGAAAAGATCAATTCCCGGTCCCTTCTCCCAATGACCCTTGTGCGCAGTTTTATCTCCGTATGGAATAGAGAAATATTCATCAAACCCGCGGAAATGGTCAATTCTGACCACGTCATACATACGGAAGCAATGCTCCAGGCGCTTCATCCACCAGGCAAAGCCGGTCTGTTTATGATACTCCCAGCGGTAAAGCGGGTTGCCCCAGAGCTGTCCGTCCGGAGCAAAACCATCAGGAGGACATCCTGCTGCCGCAATCGGTACGTTTTCTTCATCCAGCTGAAAAAGCTCCGGATTTGCCCAGGTATCAGCGCTGTCAAACGCTACATAGATCGGGATATCGCCAATAATACGAATGCCATTTTCGTTTGCATATTGTTTCAGTTTTTTCCACTGCTCATAGAACTTAAACTGCATATATTTATAAAATTCAATATCATAATACAGTTCTCTTCGATAGTAGTCCATGGAGTAGCCCCATCTCTTACGTATATCCTCCGGCCATTTATCCCAGCTCACCTGATTCATACGGGCCTTTACTGCCATGAACAGCGAATAGTCATCCAGCCAGTCCCTGTTCTCTTCCACAAAGATGAGGAAAGCGGGATTTTCATAGATCCTGCTGTTCTCATATGCCCTGCGGAGAAGTCCCAAACGTCCTTCATAGATTTTTGCATAATCGATAAATCTTTCATCGTCTCCGAAATCCACAGCGTCACATTCTTCTTTTGTCAGAACGCCTTCTTCGATCAATGCTTCCAGGTCAATAAAATATGGATTTCCCGCATAAGTGGAAAAGGACTGGTAGGGGGAATCCCCATAACTGGTGGGGCAAAGCGGAAGGATCTGCCAGTAGGTCTGCTCCGTCTGTACCAGCTGATCGATAAATCTATAGGCCTCTTTTGAAAAACATCCAATACCATATTTTCCCGGAAGACTGCTTACCGGAAGTAAAATACCACTCGCTCTCATTTCTCTTTTCCTCCTCAGGTGAATCTAATTGCGATTCTGTTTTTCTTTTTGTGCCGGACACTTTGTCTTGGAGATGCGCTTATGCTTTTTCTGCTTTCAGTGTCCTGCCTCAGACATCTCTTCTGCATTTGTCTCCAGCATTTCATACACGGTCAGGATCTCTCCCACACTCCAGGCCTGCGCAAATCCCAATGTAGTACATGTAGGGATTGACAATGATGAAGTCATGGATATTGC
>JAGHUU010000195.1 GCA_018064695.1 Candidatus Blautia equi
GAGAAAGTGATTCAGGGGTGAGCAGGCCTCTTTTGCGAAGCAAAACTCCAAATAGGCCTGTGAAGTTACTGTTTACTGGCTTGCCAGTGAACAGTAACCAAAAACGAACAAATGTTTTAAAAGTTGCATTTCGTACCGTTTTATTGTACCATAAATGTGAGATACTCCTTACATCAAGAAAATACGTTCGGTTTTTGGAGGAGTATAAATCATGGAAAGAGCAGTCAGAACACAAAAATTATCACCGGTCATGGCATTACTCATGGGAATTCTGGTTACCCTGGAGATCATGGTGGCAGGCACCATGATCCTTCGCATAGATGTACGTACAGCAGATGTGATCTCTATTCTGTTTGTATTCATCATGCTGTACTGCGGAGTAGTAGCCTTTCTGACTGATAAATAGCAGGAGAGAAAAACGTGCCCAAATCATTTAATCAGAAGCTGAAGATCTTATATCTGATGAAAGCATTCATGGAACAGACGGATGAACAGCATCCCATGACAGTAAAGGATCTGATCCGGTTCCTTGAAAACTACGGCATCACCGCTGAGCGTAAAACCGTTTACGATGATATAGAAACCCTTCGTGTATTCGGAATGGATATCCTGAACCGCCGTGAAAAGCCTGCCGGCTTTTACCTGGCCAGCCGGGAGTTCGAGCTTTCGGAGCTGAAGCTCCTAGTGGATGCCGTCCAGTCTTCCAAATTCATCACCCAGAAGAAATCCTTCCAGCTTATACAGAAGCTTGAAGGCCAGGCCAGCATGCATGAGGCCAGAAGCCTGCAAAGGCAGGTCTTTGTATCCGGCGTTAAGACCGTAAACGAGAGTATCTATTATAATATCGATGAGATCCACAATGCCATCTCCGAGAATCACCAGATCAGCTTCCAGTATTACGAGTGGAACGTAGCCAAGGAAATGATCCTCCGAAGAGACGGCAAGCGCTACCACATCAGCCCATGGGGTCTGATCTGGAAGGACGAAAACTATTACCTCATCGGCTTTGATGAGGACGACGGTGTTGTAAAGCATTTTCGTGTGGATAAGATGCTCCGCGTTAATAAAGAAAAAGAACGAAGAAACGGGGAAGAGATCTTTTCCCATTTCGATATGGCAAATTTTGCCGCCAGAACTTTTGGTATGTTTGGCGGCGAGGAAAAAGCCGTAAGTCTGGAATTTAAGAACTCTTTTATCGGTGTGGTTATTGACCATTTCGGAAAAGATGTTATGATTCATAAGAAGGATGAAGACCACTTTACTGCAGGTGTTCATATAAACGTAAGCAACCAGTTTTTTGGCTGGCTGGCAGGTCTGGGACCGGGGGCCAGGATCGTGTCTCCGGAATCCGTCAGATCCGACTACATAAACTTCTTAAAGAAATCACTGGAGAATTACAATGACTGTTAAATCTAGACTTCTGGAACTCTTAGAACAGCATAAAGGGGAAACCCTCTCGGGAGAAGAAATCGCAAAAGAAATGAACTGTACCCGCGCCGCCATCTGGAAGGCAGTGAAAGCCCTCCGGGAGGAAGGCTACACCATAGATGCGGGCCAGAACAGAGGCTATTCCCTTACAAAAGAAAACAACCGGCTATCCATAGAGGGTATCCGGTTATTTCTGCGTTCCCCGGAAGTATACATACAGTTTCCGGATACCGTACCATCCACCAACCAGGCGGCTAAACGCGCTGCCATCAGCGGGGAAGCCGGTCACGGCAGCTTTGTCCTGGCCAGAAGCCAGAGCGCAGGCAGAGGCCGCAGGGGCAGGCAGTTCTATTCCCCGGAGGAATCCGGACTGTACCTGAGCGTGATCCTGGAGCCAAAGGGAAATCTGCAGGAGAGTCTGCTTCTCACCACCGCAGCCGCCACCGCTGTGTACCGTGCGGTGAAAAAGATCTGCGGCATAGATCTGGATATAAAATGGGTGAATGATCTCTATCTGAACGGAAAAAAAGTCTGTGGTATCCTTACTGAGGCCATCACGGATTTTGAGAGCGGAGACATAGAATTTGCCATCGTAGGCATTGGCCTCAATCTTTACGAAGATCCGGAAGGCTTCCCGGAGGAACTCCGCCACATTGCCGGGGGTATTTTCCCGGACAAGTACGCAGCCATGAAGGCAGACCGCAACGCACTGGTGGCAGAAATTGTAAACCAGCTGCTTGACGAGCTTGATGATCTCCATATTTCAGAGGAATATCTCTCCAGAAACATTGTCCCCGGTAGACAGATCAGTATTCTGGATGGTGATCGCAGCAGAGAGGCTTTCGCCATAAAGATCTGCGAAGACGGCCGCCTGCTTGTGCGTGAGGCAGACGGAACAGAAACCATGCTCTCCTTTGGAGAAGTATCCGTAAGAATCTAGAAAGGCAGAAAAATAAAATGGAAACAAGACGTATTTATTACGAGAATGCATACCAGCAGGAATTTGATGCAGAGGTTCTGGCGTGCCGCGAGCGAAAAGGCGGCTATGAGATCCTTCTCACAGAGAGTACTTTTTATCCGGAAGGCGGCGGACAGCCTGCCGATCACGGATTTTTAAATGAGATCGAGGTTTTTGATGTTCACGAAAAAAACGATGAACTGCTCCACTACACCAGAGAACCTATGGAACCTGGCACTAAGGTCCATGGCCGCATCGACTGGGAACGTCGTTTTGACCTGATGCAGCAGCATTCCGGAGAACATATGGTGAGCGGTCTCATCCATGAAAAATATGGATATGAGAACGTGGGCTTCCATCTGGGAAGCGATGTGATCACCATCGACCTCAGCGGCCCAATGACAGCCGAACA
>JAGHUU010000288.1 GCA_018064695.1 Candidatus Blautia equi
TCAGCCACTGCGTCTTTTGCAGGCTGGATCTTCTCTCTGCCGTAGGCATCCAGGATGTCCAGCTGCTTGTCGTTATAGAGCAGGGACTGGTGCTCGTGCTGGCCGTGAATGTCCAGCAGGCAGGAGGCTGCCGCCTTCATCTGGCTCACCGTGCAGGTTTCGCCGTTGATCTTGTTGATGCTTCTTCCGTCTGTGATCTTTCTGGAGAGGAGCACCTGACCCTCCTCCGGAATGATGTCCAGCTCGCGCAGAGCTTCCTCTGCTTTTTTATTTTCTACTTCAAATAACAGTTCCACCAATGCAAAGGATGCATTTTCGCGGATCATGTTTTTAGATACTTTGGTTCCAAGGATCAGCTGCATGGACCCTAAAAGAATGGATTTTCCGGCACCGGTCTCACCGGTGAGGATATTCAGTCCCGGTCCAAACTCAACCTCTGCTTCCTCGATGAGCGCAAGGTTTTTCACATGTAAATGAACTAACAAGCTGTTTCCTCCTGTTAAATAGGTAATTACAATGGTTCTTACTTTTTGCCGGCTTTCAGGATGTCGTTCAGACGGCCCATGACCTTCTCCGCATCTGCCTGGGAGCGGCATGCGCACATCAGGGTGTCATCTCCTGCGATACATCCCAGCACTTCCTCCCATTTCATGGCGTCAAGCGCTGCGCCGACACCCATGGCCATGCCCGGCACGGTGTGGATCACCAGAAGATTCTGGCCCACTGCCATTCCTGTGAGGGCTTCGCCCAGCACTCTGGCGTATTTGTCCGCAAGGACGTTGGTCATATCCTGGAGGATCGCATAATAGGATTTTCCGTCTTTTCCGGCAACTTTTGTCATTTTAAGAGCGCGGATGTCTCTGGAAACGGTGGCCTGTGTCACCTTAAAGCCTGCTGCATTCAGGCGCTCCGCCAGCTCTTCCTGTGTATCGATCTCATACTGTGCTATGAGTTCCATTATTTTTTCATGTCTCGCTGTTTTCACCTCATACCTCCTAAATCCTTAACTATCCTGCATTTTCTGTCTCAGTACTTCTACGAAGCTGACATTGCTCAGCTTAATGATCTTGGTGCTGACACGGGAACGTTCGATAACGATCTGGTCTCCGGTTACGATGGGGAATACGGTGTCGCCGTCAAAAGAGGCAAGGCCGTTCTCCTCGTTTTGTTTTCTGCCTTTTCCAAGCTCCACAGTGATCACGTCCTCGGCAGATAAAATCAGGCTTCTGGAATTCAGTGTATGTGGGGCAATCGGTGTCAAAATAGTCATTTCTGCGCCTGGGGATACAATAGGTCCGCCGCAGGAAAGGCTGTAGCCTGTGGATCCTGTTGGGGTGGAGATAATGATTCCGTCGGCGTTATAGGAATTTAAATATTCTCCGTTTACGTAGTTGATGAAGTTAATGACGCGGAGCGGTCCTTCCCTGCTGATTACGATATCGTTTAGCGCGATATCTTCCCCCACCAGCCTGCCCTGGTGGTAGACCTTTCCCTTTAACATCATCCTCTTCTCCAGAGAATATGCATCCTGCATTAACTGATCGAGGGCGGGATAAATGGAAGCGCGGTCCACCTCGGCCAAGAAGCCAAGGGTTCCAAGGTTGATACCGATCAGCGGAATCTCTCTGTGCAGCACATCTCTGGCTGCCTGGAGCAGGGTTCCGTCTCCGCCCAGAACAATGATGCACTCGGTGCCCTCCGGGATCAGATCCGGATCGGTGTAATGGTATGGTCCTTCTTTTTTCGGCATTGCCTCCTGGACCTCGCATGTGCATCCATTCTTATTCAGATAGTCCCGAATATTGTCTGTGACCTGGCGGTTGGGATCCTTCAGGCTGTTGGTGATCACATAAAATTTCTTCATGCTTTGCTTCCCTATAATCCTTATTACCTAAAATTTATTTATCCAGCTCTTCATGGGCTGCTGCTACGATGGCCGGCTGATCGATCTCCGGGTGTACGGCCAGCTCGCTGCCTTCAGGGCGCTTCTTCATGTGAAGCAGATATTCGATATTTCCCTCCGGTCCTTTGATCGGGGAGAATTCCAGATGCAGCGGCTCCATGTAGATAGAGCGTGCATACTCGATGACTTTTTCAATTACTTCCAGATGAACAGCCGGGTCGCGAACCACGCCTTTTTTGCCCACCTTTTCTCTGCCGGCCTCAAACTGTGGTTTGATGAGGGAGACTACCTCGCCCTCCTCCGCCAGAAGGTTTCTTACCGGAAGCAGTACTTTTGTGAGGGAAATAAAAGATACGTCGATGGAGGAGAAATCGGCAGCCATGCCAAGATCCTCCGGTACCACGTAGCGGATGTTGGTGCGCTCCATGTTCACCACGCGGTCATCGGTGCGGAGCTTCCAGTCCAGCTGGCCGTAGCCCACGTCGATGGCAAATACTTTTACCGCACCGTTCTGCAGCATGCAGTCGGTGAAGCCGCCGGTGGAGGCGCCTACGTCCATGCAGACTTTTCCTTCCAGTGTGACGTCAAAGTTCTTCATGGCTTTCTCAAGCTTCAG
>JAGHUU010000137.1 GCA_018064695.1 Candidatus Blautia equi
TGTTCGGAAAGCTGAGGTTCTTTCAAACAGATAACCTGTTGTCACGGCACTGGAATTAACCCCTTTTCTGGCTGCTACAAAAGTAAACCAGCCATATGCAACAGCTACAATACACGAAACCGGAATGATCAGCAGGGAATACATACCCATGATCCGGTTATATCTGATCAGGTTTTTGAACACGAGAACAGCCGTATATATTGCTCCAAAGGTTGAGATCAGGATCTCAAAATAGTATGCGGAGGATCCGGCATCTACGATCACACGGCTGACAAGTTCATCTGCGGATTCTCTGTCAAAAAACTTCTTCGGCATCCGAAGCAGATGGTTAAACACATTTTTGCGGACATCCCGGTTGATCCTTCCATAGCAGATCTCTCCGATCCAGGTGTTTGATACGCCGCAGGCAACCACAGCCGCCAGATATCCCAGATAGCGGAGCAGTCTGTCTGCAAGGATCGTGTTCTGGTAGGAATCGATGATATCTGCGGTGATCTGTACGGAACGGACTTCAACCTGTCCGGATATAATGCTGGTAATAAACAGGATCAGCAGCAGGATCCACGGTATCCTGACGTTTTTGAACAGTTTCAGGTAACTTTTCATCTTTTTCATGCCGTCACCTCCCTGCCCTGTGATTCTAATAGTTCGCGGAATTCCGGGCAATTGGAGATCATGTTCTCATAGGTGCCTTCCGCAACCAGTTCTCCGTCATGCAGGAGAATGATCCGGTCCATGGCATCCACGAAAGAGAGGTCATGTGTTACCATGATGACCGTCTTGTCCTTCAGTTCCTCTGTGACCATTTTTCGTACCATAAGTGTACTCTCTGCATCAAGAGCACTTGCAGGTTCATCCAGAAGTACGATCCTGGAATCACGCATTTTCTCACGTGTGATGATCAGCTTCTGCAGCTGACCGCCGCTCATGGATTCCCCACCCATGATCATGCTTCCAAGGCCGTCTGCCTGCAGGCCGATGTACTGGTCAAAGCCGGTCTCCCCGGCCTTTTCCATCAGGATCTCATCAGAGATCTGATTCTCGTTTCCGTAGAGAAGCGCCTCACGGATCGATCCGGAAAATACCTGGTGTGACTGCGGCACATATGCGATCTGACTGCGGTAATCCGCCATTTGGAAGCTGGAAACAGGAACATTTCCTACTGTGATCGTTCCGGACTCCGGTTCATAAAAACGCTCGATCAGGGAGAGGGCTGTTGACTTTCCGCTTCCGCTCTTTCCGACAATGGCAACCTTAGTACCTTCCGGAACCGTAAATGAGACATGATTAAGTGCCTTTTTATTATCATAAGAGAAAGACACATCATCAAAAGCGACTGCATAGCTCTGTTCTGCCGGCAGGGTTTTGCCGTCTTCCCGCATGTCTTCCGTTGGGGCTTTATAGAGCCTTGCAGTACGGTCCAGGCTTCCGCTGATCTCCTTGACACTCATCCAGTCCTCGATCAGTGAATCAAACTTGGAGGACAGATTATTGGAGAACAGGAAGAATGCGATCCACTGCGCAATATCGATCCGTCCCTTTTGGAGCAGGATAACAGCAAGGACCATCATGATGAATTTCTGCAGAAGCTCGATTCCCTGCTGTGCAGACAGGGATATTCCGCCGAGCTTTGCTACCGCTACGTTCGCTTTATACAATTCATCAATATAGGAACCGCCGGCTTCGCCCTCTTCAGCTTCTTTATTAAATGCTTTGATCAGAGATACATTTTTCAGGCGCTCATCCAGACGGCTGGTCAGAATACCGGTCTTTTCACGTACCTGAAGCTCTGTTTTGTAGACCCATCTTCCGACAACGATCATATATACATATTTCAGCGGCAGGAAGACAAGAAGTACTAGTAACAGCAGGAAATCATAGCTCTGGATCAGCAGCAATGCTTTTACTACATAGTAGAGATCCGGTACCACAGTTACGATCAGGCTGACTACTCCCGGGATACCGGAAGCAATATCATAGGTCACTGCCGTGAGCATCTCAGAGCTGTCCACTTTATCATAGAAGGATTCCTGTATGCCCAGCATACGTCCCCACAGCTGGTAGCGGGCCCTCCTCGTTGTCGTGGAATAAATGTACGCCCTGACCAGATACTGTATGATTACCAGGACTGCATAGAGAAGATATCCGCTCAGAGCTTCACGTAAAGCATCTGAAGATAAATCTCCACCTAAAAGGCGGCCTGTAGTAACCGGGAGGTTGAACAGGATCTTATTGTAGTACAGGTTGAACAGAAAAAGGATGCCCACCAAAACCCAGGGAATCCGGGAATTCATGAGGACCATCACAAAATCCCGGACGCCTAACTGCCTGCCGCTGTTCTTCTTTTCAGTTGTATTTTCAGTTACAGTTTTCTTCATAGCAGCAATAGGCAGGATCACTCAACATCAAGGAGGAGGTAACCCTCTTTCATGAATGCTGCGTATTCACTTGCAGAGTTTTTGGTAAGGCTGCCGTACTGGATATTGAGATCGATCATCATCTGGGTCTCATCTGCACCGCAGACACTATAGCAGACCGTTCCATCTACCTTAAAGGCATTAGGATCAAGCTCTTCTGCACATTTCTTAGCATTCTCTTCGTCCGCTGCAATATAGTAATCATACTGCATCAGTGGCTTGTCGTCCTTGTCTGCATAAATGATCAGGTACTGCTGTACCAGATCAAGGCCGTAGCCCTGTTTAAAGCTGTCATTGAACTCCGGATCATCCTTAGCGGAGCAGTATGCATAACGTACTGCGTACTCTACGCCTTCCGGATCCTTATGGGTAAAGGTGTCGGTGATCTGAATATCTCCGCTCTTTGCTTTAGCTTCAGAAGAAGTGTTTCCACTGGAAAACAGGGAGCCGCAGCCGGTCATAGACACCATCATAGATGCGGCAAGAATCATTGCTAATAACTTTTTCATATTTGTGAATCCTCCATGAATAATAATTTATGAAAAAACTATAGCATACGGCGTGTTAAATTTCTGTTAAGATGGGGCTCATATAGAAAAAAACATTGCAGTATGGTATCATAAAGTATCAGTTACACGGAGGTAATGCATGAAAATACTGGTAATTGAAGACGAAAAAGAACTTGCAGACTCCATTAAAGAAGGTCTGATCTTAGATGGATATGATGTTGAGACCTGCGGCGATGGAAATGATGCCCTGGAACGAGCGCTTGTGGAAAGCTATGACCTGATTTTGCTGGATCTGAACCTGCCGGGAATGGACGGCTTTGATATTCTCCATGAATTCCGCAAAACCAACCAGATCACTCCGATCATCATCCTCTCTGCGCGTATTCAGCTCTCAGATAAAATAGCAGGACTTGACGAGGGTGCGAATGATTATCTGACCAAGCCGTTCCATTTTGAAGAACTGGAGGCACGGATCAGAAGCCTGACAAGGCGTAAATTTATTCAGGAAGCCGTGACACTCTCTTATGCAGGGATCATCTTTGATACCCGTACCCGGGAAGCGTCCATTCATGGGAATCCTGTCCACCTTACAAAGAAAGAAGCCGGCATTCTGGAGTATCTGCTCCTGCATCCGGATCGTTTCATCAGCCAGGAAACGCTGATCGAACACCTCTGGGACAGCAATGCCAATGAGTCCAGCAACTCGATTCGTGTGCACATCTCTTCTCTTAGAAAGAAACTGAAATCCGAATTAGGATTTGACCCGATACAGAATAAAATCGGACAAGGATATATGATTGGAGACAGACCATGAAGAAAATATCTTTGCAGGCACGGCTCACCCTGCTTTCCGCTCTGCTTCTTACAATCTGCTGTGTAACGCTGGATATTCTGATTATGAATTCCGCGATCATGAAGCTGGAAGAAGTCGGTGATTCCATACCTTATATAAAAATCGATAACAATGAAGATTCTTACGTGATCAATCTTCCGAGCACGTACCCGGAGATTCAGAACGCTTTGGCGACGACAAAAGAGGGCTTCCGCAGGCAGTGTTTTATCATCACTGCAATCATTATTGCCATTGGAACCATGCTTACATGGGTTATTTCCGGAATCGCGCTGCGGCCGCTTAAAAATCTGAACCGATCGATTGGTGAGATATCTGCCAGCAATCTTTCCACGGAACTCCCTGAAACCGGCGGCAGTGATGAAATTGCCACGCTCACGCACTCCTTTAACCATATGCTCTGTCGTATCAATGATGCATTTCTCTCCCAGAAACAGTTTTCGGCCAATGCAGCCCATGAGCTGCG
>JAGHUU010000244.1 GCA_018064695.1 Candidatus Blautia equi
TTCATGGAAAAGAATTCTACCTCTGCGCCATGAGCCTTCAGAGTCTCAGCCACCTGCATAAATGCTTCTTTTACTTCAGGATTCAGGCCCTCTCCCAGATACTCCTCCGGAATACCGAACTTCATGCCTTTTACATCCTCTGTGAGCTCACTTAAGAAATCCAGATCCGTTCTGTCAAGGGAGGTGCTGTCCTTTGTATCTTTACCGGAGATGATCTCCAGAAGGGCTGCACAGTCTTTTACATCCTTAGCCACAGGTCCGATCTGATCCAGGGAGGATGCATATGCGATCAGTCCATAGCGGGATACGGTTCCGTAAGTAGGTTTGATACCGGTCACACCGCAGAAAGAACTTGGCTGACGGATAGAACCGCCGGTGTCGGAGCCGAGAGCCAGGAATGCTTCCCCTGCTGCAACTGCTGCACAGGAACCGCCGGAGGAACCGCCCGGAACATGTTCTGTATTCCATGGGTTTCTGGTGATGCCGTATGCAGAGGTCTCAGTGGTACTTCCCATGGCGAACTCATCCATATTGGTCTTTCCGATAATTACAAGGCCGGCTGCATCCAGCTTATCGATTACTTCCGCATTGTACTGCGGCTCAAAGTTTTCAAGGATCTTAGATGCACAGGTGGTCTTCTTTCCATATACACAGATATTATCCTTGATCGCGATTGGAACACCTGCCAGCGGGCCGGTGTAAGTGCCATCATCGATACCTTTCTGTACCTCTGCAGCGCGTTTCAGTGCATCCTCTTTATAAGTGTCCAGAAAAGCATGGACCTCTCCATCCTTTTCCTCAATCACATCAAATACATAACGCACCGCATCCTCCACGGACACCTCATGCGCTTTGATCTTTTCAGCCAGCTGAAGGGCTGTATACTTTCCTAAATCCATATGATCTGCCTCCTGTTAACCGATGGTCTTCGGTACCTGATACTGCCATTCCTTGGATTTCGGTGCATTGGCCAGCATGGCTTCTTTAGCATCCCCGTTGGTCACCACATCCTCACGAAATACGTTTTCGTCCCCAAAAATATGTGTCAGAGGCTCCACATCCTCCGTATCAAGCTCGTTTAATTTATCTACATAATCCAGCATCTTCTGCATGTCTTCTTTCGCTGCGCTTTTTGCTTCCTCGGTGAGGGAAAGCTTTGCAAGAATACATACATTTTCGATGGTCTCATCATTGATGATCTGTGCCATAATTGTTTTCCTCCTTCTCCAGAATCTTTAACGGAAAAGTGTTTCTTCTATAATAAATATATTTCTGTTCCTGTGATCACGGATCCAGACGGTTCAGGTCTCTTGGGAAGAGGCAGGTCTCGCGAATGTTGTCCAATCCAATGAGCTGCATGGTGAGACGCTCAAGACCGATACCCAGTCCACCGTGAGGCGGCATACCGTGCTTGAAGGTATCCAGATACTGCTCCATGCCCTCCTCTGTCATGCCGCGGTCTGCGATCTTCTGGATCAGCATGTTGTAGTCGTGAATACGCTGACCGCCTGTAGTAACCTCAAGTCCTCTGAACAGAAGGTCAAAGCTCATGGTGAATCTGGAATCCTCAGGATCATCCATAGCATAGAAAGGTCTCTTCTTGGATGGATAGTGGGTGATAAATACAAAGTCAGAGCCGTACTCCTCCTGGAAATATCTGCCGATCAGAGCTTCCTCCTCCGGTTCTAAATCGTATGGGTTACGGATCTTTCTATCATATTTCTCGGAAACCAGTTCTTTGGCCTTATCAAATCTGACTGCCGGAATTTTAGATACATCCGGAAGGGTAACGTTTAAGATCTGCAGCTCTTTTGCATAATCCTTTTTCAGAACTTCCATAGCATACTGAAGGAATCCGGTCTCCATGGACATGATCTCCTCATAGCTGTCAATGTAGCCCATCTCAAAGTCTAAGCTGGTGTACTCATTCAGATGGCGCTTGGTGTTGTGTTTTTCTGCACGGAATACAGGACCGGTCTCAAATACTCTGTCAAATACGCCGACCATCATCTGTTTATAAAACTGCGGGCTCTGTGCAAGAACTGCAGGTTTATGGAAATAAGTCAGCTTGAATAAGTTAGCACCGCCCTCTGCACCGCGGGATCCAATCTTAGGAGAATGGATCTCGGTAAATCCGTTCTCATATAAATAATCACGGAAGGCTCTTGTAAGACCCTCCTGAATTTTAAATTTTGCACGCTCCTGCAGGTTTCTTAAAGAAACGGAACGCACATTTAACTTTGCTTCCAGGGAAGTATTTAATTTCCATTTATCAATAGCCAGCGGCAGCGGCTCTGCAGGTGTGGAAAGGATATCCACAGATTCGATCTGCAGCTCTCTTCCGTGAGGAGCTCTCTCCTCCTCTGCAATTTTACCGGTGACGCGTACTGTCATGGCTTCTTTCAGATCATGAACAGATACATTCACTTCTGCATTACCAATGATCACACTCTGAAAGAGACCTTCTCTTCTTCTAAGGATCACAAATACCACATCACCCATATTTCGGATGCTGTGGATCGCTCCTTCCACTGTCACACTGGTGCCAAGGACTTCATCGCTCATGAGCCTGTCCCAGGCGCACACATCTTTTTTCCATGCTCCATCCATAAATTTCATAATCCTCATCCTCGCTTTCTTAAAATCCTTCTTTATATAAAATAAAAAATCCTGGGTCACCAACAGAAACCTGAGGTGAACCAGGATCGGATTTTCGATTACTTCATTGTAATCACCAATAGCTTATTTCCAAAGCTTCTATATATAATTACACTTCATCATAGATCATAAGCAGCAGCATCTGCGCACTTTCCACCATGGAGTTTCCGGAGTCCATACTGCATTTCTGTATATAGCGGTAGGCCTCATCCTCACTTAAATGGTTTCGTTCCATCAGCATCATCTTTGCATTGTTGATGTAATTCTGCTCCTTTTCGCTTCTCTGCTTTGGTCTTTTATGTTCCTTCTTCCATCTGCGCTCGATCTGGCTGAGCATCATGTTGATGGTGTTCACCAGTTCACTTGTCTTCATGGGAAGACTGACAGTCAGAATAGAATTTGGGGCCTCATGAATTACCCGCTCCGATGCCAGAAGCAGCATCTGGAAATCTTTGGGCATATATTCCAGCACATCCCGGTAATACATATCCGGCATGTGGTAGCCGCAGATCAGAACGCCCCGCTCCAGATCCGTCATTTTATCCAGTGCCTGACCTCCTGAATTACAGACAGAGGCTACGGTAAAGCCATGCCGCACCAGAATGGACTGGATCTTTTTTGCATCTTCAATTTTCGGTAAAACCACCACGATGCTGGCGCCCATCCAGTGCCCTCCCCTCTATTTTATATATGGTCAGACGAACAGGCTTATACTCGATAGAGGTAGTTCTCAAGCTCCCATTCTGTAACCTGACAGATGTATTTATGCCATTCTTTTTCCTTGGCAGATACATACTGTTTACAGAACTCTTCGCCAAGAACCTCCTTCACCCATGTGCTGTTCTTAAAGATGGAAATGGCCTCCTGAAGGCTTTCCGGAAGTCTTGGAATACTCTCCTCCGGCTCCTCCCCGGTAGTCATTAAAGGTTCTGTCTGTTTTTCAATTCCGTCGATACCTGCGGAGAGACATACGGCAAAGAGCAGGTATGGATTTGCAGAAGCATCAGGGCTTTTGAACTCAACGCCAAGCTCCGCACCGTTGATATTTGATACCTTGATTACGGAATTCGGGTCTTTATCAGAACAGGAAAGGCCGTAAGTAGCATCAAATCCAGGTACCAGACGTTTATAGGAATTTACCAGCGGATTGGTGATCAGTGCCATCTCTTTTCCATGGGCTAACAGGCCGCCGGCAAAATAATAAGCTTCTTTACTTAATTTAGAAGGATCGGATGGATCGGCAAATACGTTCTTTCCATCTTTATAGAGGGTAAAACGTACATGGGTTCCGGATCCATAAACACCCTGTACAGGCTTTGGCATAAAGGTGGCGTGAAGACCGTGACGTTTTGCGATGGTTCTTACTACCATCTTGAATGTGGTAAGGTCATCTGCCATCTTATTCATTTCAGCAGGTCTGAAGTCAATCTCATGCTGTGCCGGAGCTGCCTCGTGAAGGGATGCCTTCACTTCAAGTCCCATATCCTCCAGTGTAAGAACGATATCTCTTCTGGCGTTTTCGCCAAGATCCAGCGGGCTGATGTCCAGATAGCTGGCTTTTTCGTGGGTCACTGTGGTAGGCAGACCGTTTTCATCTGTATGGAATAAAAAGAACTCGCACTCAGGATCTGCATAACAGGTGTAGCCCTTAGCTGCTGCTTTTCTTGCAGTCTCCTTCAGGATATATCTTCCGCCGGTAGGATAAGGTTTGCCGTCCTCCCCGTATACATTACAGAGCATTCTGGCTACCTTTCCCTGCTGTGGACGCCACGGAAGAATGGTAAAGGTATCAAGATCCGGATGCAGGTAAAGGGTGGTTCCTCTCTCTGCCACAATGCCGGATATGAAATTGCCGTCCACACGGCACTCGTTATCCAGAGCTCTTGGAAGCTCTCTGGCGGTAACTGCTATATTCTTTAATGCACCAAACATATCAGTAAACTGAAGGCGGACAAACTCCACATCCTCATCTTCTGCCATCTGCAGGATTTCTTCCTTGGTATATTCAGACATATTTATTCTCCTTTATCACTTTCAGGTATCGTTTATGAGATTGAATATCAACATTTTATCTCAGAGAAAAGTTGCCTGCAAGCTCTTAAAATAAAAAAAAAGAGGCACTCTTCCCGTAGAATCACATCTACAGGAAGAACGCCTTTGTTCTTGTGGTATTATAGCAACCACAAGATTCTTTGTCAACAATAAACTATTTTAAAGATTGGTGTAGCCCATGAGGGATTCATCCACCGCTCTTGCAGCCTCGCGGCCTTCGCGGATTGCCCATACTACAAGGGACTGACCTCTGTGCATATCACCTGCGGTAAATACGCGTGGAACGCTGGTTGCATACTCACCGGGTTTGGTATCTACGTTTGTACGTGGATTTAATGCTACCTGGAAGGCATCGGTGATGTATTTCTGGCTTCCAAGGAAACCTGCTGCGATGAGAACCAGATCTACAGGGATGATCTCCTCGGTTCCCTCTACAGGAACCATCATGAATCTGCCGGTCTTCTCATCTTTTTTGCTCTCCAGTTTTACGATCTTGGCCTTTGCTACATTGCCCTTCTTATCAGGAATGAACTCTGTAACGGTGGTCTGATAGATACGTGGATCCTGACCGAATACTGCGATAGCCTCCTCCTGGCCGTAGTCTGTCTTTAAGACTCTTGGCCACTCCGGCCATGGGTTGTTAGCTGCACGCTCAACCGGCGGCTTTGGCATCATCTCAAGCTGGATCACAGATTTAGCGCCAAGACGGATGGAAGTTCCAACACAGTCATTACCTGTATCACCACCGCCGATAACCAGCACGTTTTTGCCTTTCGCATACTCATAAGGAGCTTTGGTGAAGTTGGAATCCAGAAGGGTCTTTGTGGTCAGTCTTAAGAAGTCAACCGCAAAGAAGATGTTGTTGGATTCACGGCCGGGTACATTGATATCACGCGGATTGGAAGCGCCGCAGCAGAGAACGATACGGTCATACTGCTTTAAGAGCTCCTCTGCAGTGATGTCCACACCTACGTTGCAGCTGGTGACAAATTTAACACCTTCAGCCTCCATCACTTTCACACGACGGTCAATGATATGTTTTTCAAGCTTCATGTTTGGAATACCGTAGCGGAGAAGTCCTCCTACACGGTCAAATCTCTCGTAAACAGTAACGTCATGTCCACGTCTGTTTAACTGCTGTGCAGCTGCAAGTCCGGAAGGGCCGCTTCCGATAACAGCGATCTTCTTTCCGGTGCGAACCTTAGGGATCTGAGGTACTACCCAGCCCTCCTCATAAGCGGTCTCGATAATGGCACGCTCATTC
The DNA here is from genome assembly GCA_018064695.1 of Candidatus Blautia equi. Taxonomy (GTDB): domain Bacteria; phylum Bacillota; class Clostridia; order Lachnospirales; family Lachnospiraceae; genus Blautia_A; species Blautia_A equi. Next base: position 5,975 of record JAGHUU010000244.1, read on the forward strand.
TCTTTGGTAGCTACCGGCTCACTGTCCAGGTTGCAGGTACATGCATGCTCACAGAGTGCCGGACATACACGGGAGGTGAATTCCGGGAAGCTGTGGGTTTTGCTGAGACGATTGAATGCCTGTTTCCAGTTTCCGGTGAAAACAAGGTCGTTGGTCTCAGGCACCAGGTTGTTCAGAGGACAACCGGATGCCATGCCGCCCAGCATCATGCCGGACTGGCAGAACGGAACACCGCAGGCCATACAGCGTGCACCCTGGATGGTCTGTTTTTCTCTGCTGAGCGGTGTATGAAATTCGTTAAAGTTTGTAATTCTCTCTTTTGGTGAGAGAGCCTTTGCGGTCTCTCTTTTATAATCCATAAATCCTGTTGGTTTTCCCATGATTTCCTCCTATCATTCGTCGCTGTTATTAGCGCCTACGCTCTCATAGAAAGCTTCCATCTGTGCCTGTTCTGTGGTAAGACCCATATCCTCCAGTTTGGAGCTGATGGTGATCATCTTCTTGTACTCATCAGGGATCAGTTTCTTAAAGTGAGGCAGATATGCATCAAAATCATCAAGAATCTTCTGACCCAGTTTGGATCCGGTTGCGTCCACATGAGCCTGAATCATATCGCGAAGCTCTTTCTTGTCATATTTGTTGTCGATGGTCTCTATGGAAATCATAGCTTTATTCAGGTTCTTATAAAGCTGGTTTTCAAGGTCCAGTACATAGGCGATACCGCCGCTCATACCTGCTGCAAAGTTCTTTCCGGTACGGCCGAGAACTACTACACGTCCACCGGTCATGTACTCGCATCCATGCTCTCCAACGCCCTCTACTACAGCGTGAGCACCGGAGTTACGAACTGCAAAACGCTCACCTGCAACACCGTTGATATATGCGGTTCCGCTGGTAGCACCGTAAAGAGCAACGTTACCTACGATGATGTTCTCCTCTGCTGCATAAGCTGCGTTCTCAGGCTGTTTCAGGATCAGCTTACCACCGGAAAGGCCCTTTCCAAAGTAGTCATTGCTGTCACCGGTAAGCTTAAGGGTAAGTCCTTTTGGAATGAACGCACCAAAGCTCTGTCCGCCGGCACCTTTACAGTTAACAGTGATGGTGTCATCAGCCATGCCGTCTTTATGAGCACGGGTGATTTCAGCGCCGAGAAGGGTACCAAAGGTACGATCTGTATTTCCAACTTCGATATCGATGGACATAGCCTTGCCGGTCTCGATGGAATCTTTACATTTCTTAATGAGGATCTTCTCATCCAGAGTTTTCTCAAGCTCGAAGTTAAACTGAGCCTTAGGATCAAAGATCACCTGACCTTCTTTTCCGGTGTAAGGTCCGTTCAGGATCGCCTCCAGATCCACTTTACCAACGTGTGGCTCGTGGGTTCCGGTCTTTGGAACCAGAAGGTCGCTTCTTCCTACCATCTCGGAGATGGAACGGAAGCCGAGTTTTGCCATGTATTCACGGAGCTCCTGAGCCATAAAGCGCATGTAGTTCTCTACATACTCAGGTTTTCCGCGGAAGCGTTTTCTGAGCTCAGGGTTCTGGGTAGCAACACCAACAGGACAGGTATCCAGGTTGCAGACACGCATCATTACACATCCCATGGTTACAAGCGGACCGGTAGCGAAGCCGAACTCCTCAGCACCGAGCAGTGCTGCGATGGCTACATCACGGCCGCTCATGAGCTTACCGTCGGTCTCGATACGTACTCTGTTACGAAGGCCGTTCATAAGAAGGGTCTGATGTGTCTCAGCAAGACCAAGCTCCCATGGAAGACCTGCATTGTGGATGGAGCTTCTTGGAGCAGCTCCGGTGCCTCCGTCATAACCGGAGATCAGGATGACCTGTGCACCGGCTTTGGCAACACCCGCAGCAACGGTACCAACACCAGCCTCGGAAACAAGTTTTACGGAAATATCTGCATATTTATTTGCATTTTTAAGGTCATAGATCAGCTGTGCAAGATCCTCGATTGAATAGATATCGTGATGTGGTGGCGGGGAGATCAGACTTACACCCGGTGTGGAGTGACGGGTCTTTGCGATCCATGGATATACCTTCTTTGCAGGAAGGTGTCCGCCCTCACCAGGTTTTGCACCCTGTGCCATTTTGATCTGGATCTCGTTTGCGGATACCAGGTATCTGCTGGTTACACCGAAACGGCCGGAAGCAACCTGTTTGATTGCGGAGCAGCGGCTGTCTTTGGTGTTTGCAGAATCCAGACGCTCATCGCTCTCACCACCCTCACCGGTATTGGATTTGCCGTGGAGATGGTTCATTGCGATTGCCAGTGTCTCATGTGCTTCCTGAGAAATGGAGCCATAAGACATAGCACCGGTCTTGAAGCGTTTTACGATCTCATCTACGCTCTCAACCTCGTCGATTGGAATGCCTGCTTCCGGATATTTGAAGTCGATGAGTGTACGGATGGTACCGAATTCCTCTTTATTTACAAGCTCTGTATACTGTTTGAATTTATTGTAGTCACCGGTCCAGGTAGCCTGCTGCAGCATGTAGATGGTCTGCGGATTGTATCTGTGCTGCTCGCCCTGGCTTCTCATCTTGTGAGCACCGATGCTGTCAAGGGTCAGGTCGGTTGGAAGATCCAGCGGATCGAATGCCTCGGAGTGAAGCTTCTCAACGTTATCCTCAATATCCTCCATGGTGATACCGCCAATACGGCTTACGGTTCCGGTAAAGTATTTATCGATTACGCTCTCGGAGATACCGATTGCTTCAAAGATCTGAGATCCCTGATAAGACTGGATGGTGGAAATACCCATCTTGGAAGCGATCTTGGTGATACCGCTGATCACTGCATGGTTATAATCATCCACTGCTGCATAGTAGTCTTTATCCAGCATATGGTTGTCGATCAGCTCACGGATAGTCTCCTGTGCCAGATATGGGTTGATGGCACTTGCACCATAACCGAGAAGGGTTGCAAAGTGATGTACTTCGCGCGGCTCACCGGACTCCAGAATGATGGAGAAGGAGGTACTCTTCTTGGTATTTACCAGATGTCTGTGTACTGCGGAAACAGCCAGAAGAGATGGAATCGGCATATGGTTCTCATCCACACCGCGGTCGGAAAGTACCAGGATGTTTGCGCCGTCGTTGAAAGCTTTATCAACCTCAACAAAGAGACGATCCATAGCACGCTCTAGCTTGGTGCTCTTATAGTACAGGATGGAAACAACTGCTGCCTTCATGCCTTCTTTATTCAGACTCTTGATTTTCAGCATATCAGTATTGGTAAGGATCGGGTTGTTGATCTTAAGAAGATGGCAGTTTAACGGAGACTGCTCCAGAAGGTTGCCGTCTTTTCCAACATAAACGCTGGTGCTGGTAACGATCTCCTCACGAATTGCATCGATAGGCGGATTGGTTACCTGTGCAAAGAGCTGTTTGAAGTAATCGAACAGCGGGCGTCTCTCTTTGGAGAGAACTGCCAGCGGAGTATCAATACCCATAGCGCCGATGCTCTCAATACCGTTCTGTGCCATGCTGAGGATGGAAGTACGGTACTGCTCATAAGTATAACCAAATGCTTTCTGGAGTTTTGCTCTCTGCTCATAGGTGTACTCTTCCACACGCTGGTTAGGGATCTTGATATCTTTTAAGTGAACCAGATTGTAGTCCAGCCACTCGCCGTAAGGCTGTTTCTTAGCATAGGACTCTTTCAGCTCGTTGTCGTCAATGATCTTGCCCTGAACAGTATCAACAAGAAGCATTTTGCCCGGATGTAATCTCTCTTTCAGAACGATCTTATCCTCTGGAATCGGAAGAACACCTACCTCGGAGGAAAGAATTACATAGCCATCGCTGGTTACATAATATCTGGATGGACGAAGTCCGTTTCGGTCAAGTACCGCACCGATCATATCACCGTCGGAAAATACGATAGAAGCAGGTCCATCCCATGGCTCCATCATGGTTGCGTAATACTGATAGAAATCTCTCTTCTCCTGGGAGATGGTATCGTTGTTTGCCCATGGCTCTGGAATGGTAATCATAACTGCAAGCGGAAGATCCATGCCGTTCATTACAAGGAACTCCAGTGCGTTATCCAGCATAGCGGAGTCGGAACCGCTTCTGTTGATAACAGGAAGGACTTTGTGAAGCTGTCCTTTAAAGTTCTCGGATGCCATGTTCTCCTCACGTGCAAGCATCTTATCTGCGTTGCCGCGGATGGTGTTGATCTCACCGTTATGTACAATAAAACGGTTCGGATGTGCTCTCTCCCAGCTTGGGTTGGTGTTGGTGGAGAAACGGGAATGTACAAGTGCCAGTGCAGACTCGTAATCCTGGGACTGCAGATCCTCAAAGAAGGTGCGAAGCTGTCCAACCAGGAACATACCTTTGTATACGATGGTACGGCTGCTCATGGAAACAACGTAGGTGTTGTCATTACTCTGTTCAAACTCACGGCGAACTACATAGAGGATACGGTC
>JAGHUU010000304.1 GCA_018064695.1 Candidatus Blautia equi
CGGAGAAAGTGATTCAGGGGTGAGCAGGCCTCTTTTGCGAAGCAAAACTCCAAATAGGCCTGTGAAGTTACTGTTTACTGGCTTGCCAGTGAACAGTAACTTGAAATTACGGATTTATTACAGATTCATGAAATAACACTTGCATTAGAGAAAATCAGATTGTATAATTACGACAGAAAAAATAAGTGCCTGTGAGAGAGTCACTCGAAAGATGGTTTAACTTGAAATTTTTTGTTGCAGTTGAACGTTATGGTGTCGAAAGCAGCCGGCTTTTGACACCATTTTTTCACTGATTTGGAAGGCGTTATTACCTGGAGGAGCGCCTTTTATTCATCAGGTATATATTTTATAGACACCGGGAGGAACGAAAGAAAGAGAAATAAGGGGTAACTGAATATGGCAAAATCGAATAATCAGAAGGCGAAGATTTTATTTTTGGAGCATATGTTGCGCGAGACTGGGGAGAATCGCACAATCAGCATGCAGGAAATTCTGGATCGGCTGAGTGAGAAAGGCATCACTGCCGAGAGAAAGAGCGTTTACGATGACATGGAAGCCCTCCGTGTTTTTGGTCTGGATGTGAAATTCCGAAGGGGCAGACCGGGTGGATACTACCTGGCAGGGGATCATTCCCTTAAGAACCTTGCGGAAGATGTTTCCGTAGAATCTTCTGATCAGAAAGAGACCGGAGATGCAGTGGAGGCGGCAGCTGTACCGCTTTTTGTGCGCAGTGCATCCACCGGCGATAAGAAAATGAAACTGATCTGTTTAGCAGAACGGGAGAGTGAAGTGAAAGCCTTTTTTGGAACAACGGCAGAATATACCGAACAGGAGGACGGGACTATTCTGGTGAGTGCTCCGTATCTGGCGGACCCTCAGTTCTATGGATGGCTGACAGCTCTTGGCAGCAGTGTAAAGATTGCAAAACCTAAGAGAGCCGGACAGGCCTTCCGCGAATACCTGAAATCTCTTGCAAGAGAGTATAAAGGTGTATAAACAGTCTGAAAGGATATAGAATGAGAAGAAAAGTTGCAGGAATTCTTTTGGGAATAAGTATAACGGCGGTTTTTCTGGCGGGATGCGGCGAAAAAAGTGCCACAGAGGCAGCCAGGGAGAGCGCTCTTACAGAGAATGCCGGCAATGGTGAAGGCCAGGAGGCGGAAACGCCTGCGGCTGAAGAGCAGGAAAAATTAGAAAATGAAGAACAGGAAGAGGAGGAGCCTGCGGTTCCTGTAGGTGTGCTTCTTCCGGAGGACTCCACTAAGGAGGGACTCCTTGACGGTACTTCTTTTACAGAGGTACTTTCGGAAAAGAATTATGACGCCAGAGTGTGCTATGCCGGCGCAGATGCAGCTACCCAGGTCGACCAGTTTAACCAGCTGGTGGAGGAAGGGGTAGGAGCGTTTGTTATTTTACCGGTGGATCCATATGCATTCACGGAGGTTTTTCCGGAGGCGAATGCGGAGGCTCCGGCTAAGTTAAAGCTCTTTTCCTATGATGAGCTGATCATGGATACAGATCAGCTGTCTTACTATGTGACATTTGACAGTCGGGCCACCGGTCACTTGACGGCTGACCGGATCATTAAGGATTTCGCGCTGGATAAGAGAAAGGCGGAGGATGAACCGCTTAGTATCGAGTTCCTGATGGGATCTTTAGATGATATGGGAGCACTGTTCTATTATAATGGGATTCTGGAAAATCTTAAGACGTATCTGGATGACGGCAGGCTGGTGATTCGCTCCGGCCGCAGCAGTTTCCAGCAGGTGGGTATTCTTGGCAATAAGGAGGCCCAGGCTGCGGGTGCGCTGAAGGATGTCATGAAGGAGTTTTATGCTGATTCCAGACCGGATATTCTGGTTGCCGGGTTTGATGGAGCTGCGTATGCCGCACAGCAGGTCTTTGCGGATGCAGGATTTGTGCCCGGCGGAGAGGATTGGCCGTATATTACGGGCTTTGGATGTGAGGCTGAAGCTGTGAGGGATATTGCAGAGGGAAGAATCCGCTTCAGTATTTATTTTGACCGCCGCAAGCTGGCGGAAAAATGTGTGGATATGGTGGACACCTGCCTTAAGGGGGATAGCCCTGAGGTGGATAATTATGAACAGTACGATAACGGAGTCAGAATCGTAGGCACGAATATCTGCGAGGGCCTTATCATCGATACTGATAACTACCCACTCCTGATCGACAACGGATACTAC
>JAGHUU010000152.1 GCA_018064695.1 Candidatus Blautia equi
GAGAGAATCGAACTCCCACCAAAGGTTTTGGAGACCCCTATCATACCATTTGACCAATCCCCTATATGCAATTTTCACTGTGCTCGTTGACAGCTTCTAAAGAATATCACATTTCACCGAAGCTGTCAACGATTTTTTCTGAACTCACATTAATTTTTTAAAATATAACGAATAGCGTCCTGGATCCAGGAGACGTAGATGAGCTCCATGCCCTCCACATTTTTTACAGAGGAGCGGCATACCTCCGGGAGAATCACGGTTTTAAAGCCCAGTTTCTTGGCCTCCGCTACTCTCTGCCCTGCCATGCTGACGGCTCTGACCTCACCGCTTAAGCCCACCTCGCCAAAGGCTATGGTGGAATCCGGGATCACAATGTCCTTAAAACTGGAGACAATGGCCAGCGAAATGCCAAGGTCAATGGCAGGCTCGGACATCTTAAGTCCGCCCGCGATATTTACATAGGCATCAGACGCAGAAAGATGAATGCCCACTTTCTTTTCCAGCACTGCCATGAGCAGGTTTACACGGTTGAAATCCGTTCCGACGGAAGTACGGCGCGGAATACCGAAATTGCTCTGGCAAACCAGTGCCTGGATTTCCACCAGGATCGGTCTTGTGCCCTCCATAGAGCATGCCACAATAGAGCCGGAGGTGCCGGATGGTTTTCCGTTCAGCATATACTCCGATGGGTTTGCAACCTCCACAAGGCCCACTTCCCTCATCTCAAAGACGCCGATCTCATTTGTGGAACCAAAACGGTTCTTCACTGCGCGTAAAATTCTGTAGGACGCATGGCGGTCTCCCTCAAAATAGAGTACCGTATCCACCATATGCTCCAGCACACGCGGGCCTGCCACATTGCCTTCTTTAGTCACGTGGCCTACGATAAAGATGGACACGCCAAGGCCTTTTGCAAGCTGCATCAGCACGTTGGTGGATTCCCTTACCTGGGAAACACTGCCGGGTGCGGAGCTGATCTCCTCATGGAACATGGTCTGGATGGAGTCGATGACTACCACCTCAGGTTTCTTTCTCTCTATTACCTCTCGAACTGTTTCCAGATTGGTCTCGCAGAGCAGCTGCAGCTGGTCGGTAAATTCACCGATGCGGTTTGCCCGGAGTTTGATCTGACGGAGGGACTCCTCTCCTGAAATGTACAGCACGGAGTTGCCCTTGGAGGAGACATTCCGGCACACCTGCAGGAGCAGGGTGGATTTTCCGATACCGGGATCACCGCCCACCAGGACCAGGGAGCCCGGCACAATGCCGCCGCCCAGTACACGGTCCAGCTCTTTGATATCGGTGCTGAGTCGTTCATCCTCTGTGAGCTTAATGTCCCTGAGGATCATAGGTTCTTTTCTTTTTTCAGAAGAACTGCTGCCGGCGGAAGCGGTCTTCCTGTTGGAAACGGCCTCCTCTACAAAGGTGTTCCACTCCCGGCAGCCCGGACACTGCCCCATCCATTTTGGGGACTCGTATCCGCACTGCTGGCAGAAATACACGATTTTTTTATTTTTCAGCATTTTACGATCTTCACTTCCACGCGGTCTGCGCTGTCAAGCTCTGCATTAAAAGAAAGCTTTCCGCCCAGGTTGGTCTTCATGGTTCCGATGGATGCACCGTTTAAGATGACCTCATACTCGGTGTCTGCCTCCAGCTCCACGGTAACCTGTGCAACCTCCGGTCCTTCTACTGCAAAGGTGGTAGTCACGCCGTCCTGCGCCAGATCATATACGCTGGTTCCGGGTACGGACTCATAAACAAATAATCCGTTTCTCTCAAGCTTGGTGATCTCTTTAAAGGTTTTTACTTTATAGATGTCCCCCTGAAATACAAAGTCGGAAACCTTGGATTTCTGTGCAAGCTCGTAGTTTCCAAAGCTGATGGTACCGTTCTCTTCGATTCTGATAAGTTCTTTTACTGCTGCCATTTTTCATGTCCTTTCCGGGCAGAATGCCCTGCATGTATGTTCACTTTGTTCTCTTTATTTCTTTACTTTAAAACTGATCTTGCCTCCGGCAAAGGATACGTGTACCTGGTCGCCCCGTTTGATCTTGCCTTCCAGGATCTCGTTTGCCATGGCATCCTCGATCTTTGTCTGGATGGCACGTTTCAGTGGACGGGCACCGTATTTGCTGTCAAAGCCGGCCTCCGCAAGGTGATCTCTCACGGATGAGGATACCTTAAGGGTGATCTCCATCTGCTCCAGACATCTCTTCTCCAGAGATTTCAGGAACAGGGTGACGATCTGTTTGATGTGCTCTTTGTTCAGTGCATGGAATACAATGATCTCATCAATTCGGTTCAGGAACTCCGGCTTGAACAGGCGGCGTACCTCCTCCATGACGCTGGATTTCATGCGCTCGTAATCCTGTTTTTCATTGTCACCGGATACGAATCCCAGTCTCTTTGGTTCAATGATGGACTGAGCACCGGCATTGGAGGTCATGATGATGATGGTCTGCTTGAAGTCCACTTTTCTTCCGTGGGCATCGGTGATGTGTCCGTCGTCCAGCACCTGAAGCAGGATGTTGAAGACATCCGGATGTGCTTTTTCGATCTCATCAAAGAGGATCACACTGTATGGATTTCTTCTCACCTTTTCGCTGAGCTGTCCGCCCTCGTCATAGCCCACGTATCCCGGAGGGGATCCGATGAGCTTGGATACGCTGTGCTTCTCCATATATTCGGACATATCCACGCGGATCATGGCCTGCTCGCTGCCAAAGACGGCTTCCGCAAGGGCCTTGGATAACTCTGTTTTACCTACACCGGTAGGTCCAAGGAACAGGAAGGATCCGATTGGTCTTGCGGGATCTTTCAGTCCTACGCGGCCTCGCTTAACTGCCTGGGATACTGCTTTCACAGCTTCCTCCTGGGCAATGACACGCTTATGCAGCTCCTGCTCCAGACGGGCCAGGCGTTTTGTCTCGCCCTCTGTAAGCTTCTGTACTGGAATCTTGGTCCAGTCGGAAACAATATCTGCAATGGCGGCCTCTGTCACCACCAGAGTCTTTTTCCGGTTCTTTTTCTGCTGTCTGGTCTTTAACTTTTCCAGCTGACGCTCCATGACCTGCTGTACCAGCTGTACCTCTCTGGCCTCCTCAAGATTGCCGGAGCGGATGGCATCCTCTTTTTTCTGCACCAGTTCACGGATCTGTTCCTCCAGATCCTCAAGCTCTGTGCCTGCGCCAAAGCCCTCCAGCTGTACTTTGGAGGATGCTTCGTCAAGGATATCGATGGCCTTATCCGGGAGGAAACGATCATTGATGTAACGCTCGGACATATATACCGCTGCTTCCACTGCGGAATCTTCGATTACTACACCGTGGTGTTTCTCATAATACGGCTTCAGTCCCTGTAAGATGGCAACTGCCTCCTCTTTTGTAGGCTCCTCTACGGTGACAGGCTGGAAACGGCGCTCCAGAGCGGCGTCCTTTTCGATATATTTTCTGTACTCCTCAAGGGTAGTGGCTCCGATCATCTGGATCTCGCCTCTTGAGAGGGATGGTTTTAAAATGTTGGAGGCGTCCAGAGAGCCCTCGGCTCCGCCTGCGCCTATAATTGTATGAAGCTCATCGATAAAGAGAAGTACGTTGGAGTTCTCCCGCACCTCTGCGATGACGTTTTTGATTCTCTCCTCAAACTCACCGCGGTACTTGCTGCCGGCCACCATGCCGGACATATCCAGAACTACCACTCGCTTATCCTTCACGGTATCCGGCACATTGCCGTTTACGATGCGCTGTGCAAGGCCTTCCACAATGGCAGTCTTGCCTACGCCCGGTTCGCCAACCAGACATGGATTATTCTTGGTGCGGCGGCTTAAGATCTGGATCAGTCGGCTGATCTCCTTCTCTCTGCCCACCACAGGGTCCAGTTTTCCTTCCGCTGCGATGGCGGTCATATCCCTGCTGTACTGGTCCAGCACAGGGGTAGCCTGGGCATCCTTTCCCCTCTGGCCGCGGCCCTGCTGGTATTCCTCCGCAAGGGCTTCGCCCTCGTATCCCATGGCGTTTAAAATGGCGGCATAGAGTTTTTTGATCTGCACGTTCATGGTGACTAACAGTCTGGTGGCAACGCAGTCTGTCTCTTTTAACAGTCCCAGAAGCAGATGTTCTGTGCCTATGGTGCCATCCCCGTAATTCTGGGCTTCCAGAGCCGCATTTTCAAGTGCAATGTTAGCCCTTGGGCTGTATTGCACCTCGGCATCCATCACTGCGGTATCGCCGGATGGGTTGACCAGCTGTTCCATCAGCTCCTTCAGCCTATCTGTTTCCACATGGAACTCCCGCAGTACCATGCCGGCTGTGCCCTCTTTTTCCTTTAAAAGGCCAAGCAGAATGTGCTCGGTACCTATGTAGGCATGTTTGCCGGCATTGGCAGCCCGCCGCGCTAAATGCAGCGCCCCGGAAGCCTCCCTGGTAAACTTATTTTCCATAATATCCTCCTAAAAATTGCAGATATAATCATCAGATAAAATAATCAGATATAAATCACTCAGATGTAATACTCATCGTAGATCTCATCAATTAGTGCATGCACATCGGCTCTGGAGACCTGCTTGCAGTGACCGCGGGCAAGCGCCAGCAGAAGATACTGCTTCATTTCCTCCATGGCTTTGATCTTATCCACATCCACTGCGATCACCGCGCCGCGTCTTCTGTCGATCATGACAAACCCCTGCTGACGCAGCATGGCGTAGGATTTATTTACCGTGTGCATATTAATACCAATGGACTCTGCCATGGCTCTGACTGAAGGAAGGACGTCCCCCTCCCGCAGCTGTGCTGTGGCAATTCCCATAATGATCTGATTTGTCAGCTGCATATAAATAGCTTCATCACTCTGAAAATCAATCTTAATAACCATTTGCAGCCCCCTTCCTTTACAGTCCTTATGGTCGGACTGTTATATTTATTATAGCACACATTTCCCGTTTTTGCAAAAGAAAAGCTGTACGATGGAGTTCTGACGCTCCGCATCGTACAGCTCTTATCTTTTAATAATGATCAGTTCATTTATCCTCAGCGATCACGCGCTTTTCAAGCTCCAGCAGATATCCCTTCATATCCAGTCCGGCGCTGTAGCCGCCTATGCTGCCGTCCCCGCGGATCACCCGGTGACAGGGGATCACGATACAGATGGGATTTCTTCCGTTGGCTTGGCCCACGGCTCTGGCGCATTTGCACTGCATCCGTTCTGCTTCCTCCCCATAGCTGATGGTCTCACCATAGGGGATCCCGCATAACGTATCCCAGGCTTTTCTCTGAAACGGTGTGCCCTCCGGCGCAAGGGGCAGATCAAAATCCCGCCTCACTCCGTCAAAATACTCCTGCAGCTGTGCCTTTGCCTGCAGAAGCAGGGGCGTTTCTTCCACGCACGCTCCCTCCGGGATATCGGAACACCGGAGAAGCTGCGCAATCGCCTCGCCTCTCTGCAGAATTCTGAGTTTTCCCACAGGGGAATCCATGAACTGTACAAATGACTTCTGTTTCATAACAGCCGCCTGAAATTATGCCTCGTCGATGGCTTTGCCAATGTCGTGACGCATATATTTGGTGGCAAAGCTGATCCACTCGGTAGCTGCATAAGCGTTCTTACGAGCCTCCTTCAGATCGCTGCCCACTGCAGTGATGCCAAGTACACGTCCGCCGTTGGTCACATACTGTCCATCCACAAGCTTGGTTCCTGCATGGAAGCAGTAATAGCCGTCTTTATCCTTAAAGTTCTCAAAGCCGTACATTGGAACGCCTTTTTCGTATTTCACAGGGTAGCCCTCGCTTGCCAGAACTACGCATACTGCTGCGTTGTCCTCAAACTGCAGATCCACCTGATCCAGAGTTCCGTCCACACAGGCCTCCATAACCTCAATGATGTCGTTCTTCATTCTTGGAAGAACCCCCTGGGTCTCCGGATCGCCAAAACGTGCATTGTACTCCAGAACCTTTGGTCCGTCAGGGGTGAGCATAAGTCCGAAGAAAATGATTCCCTTGAACTCGCGTCCCTCTGCTGCCATGGCATCTACGGTTGGCTGGAAAATATATTTCTGGCAGTACTCGTCCACCTCTCTGGTGTAGAACGGGCTTGGGGAGAAGGTTCCCATACCGCCGGTGTTTAATCCCTGATCTCCGTCCATGGCACGTTTGTGATCCTGTGCGGATGTCATGGTCTTGATGGTCTTTCCATCCACATAAGAGAGAACGGATACCTCGCGGCCGGTCATGAACTCCTCAATGACCATGGTGTTTCCTGCGGTACCGAATTTCTTATCCTGCATGATTTCTCTTACGCCTGCCTCAGCCTCGGCAAGGTCAGCGCAGATGAGAACACCTTTTCCAAGGGCAAGACCGTCAGCCTTAAGAACAATCGGGAACTTAGCCTGGGTATGAAGA
>JAGHUU010000108.1 GCA_018064695.1 Candidatus Blautia equi
GAGGGACCGGATAAGGATAAAGGCTACGGCCCATACGTACAGAGCGAGCGCCAGGCAAGCGGCATCTACATGGAGTATGCAAAGAAGCTCATTGAGCAGGGCGATGCATACTACTGCTTCTGTAAAGAGGAAGAGCTTGCAACCATGAAAAAAGTAGTTGCAGGTAAAGAGATCTCCGTTCACGACAAACGCTGCTTCTACCTTCCAAAGGATGAGGTACAGAGAAGACTTGATGCAGGCGAGTCCTTTGTTATCCGCTTCAACATGCCTTCCGAGGGTACCACTACATTTAGGGACGTTATCTACGGAGACATCACTGTAAACAATGAGGAGCTGGAGGACCTGATCCTGATCAAATCCGACGGATATCCTACCTATAACTTTGCAAACGTAATTGATGACCACCTGATGGGAATCACCCACGTTGTACGTGGTAATGAGTATCTTTCCTCCTCTCCTAAATACAACCGTATTTATGAGGCATTTGGATGGGAAGTTCCTACCTATGTACACTGCCCACTGATCACAAACGAGGATCACCAGAAGCTCTCCAAGAGATCCGGCCATTCCTCCTATGAGGACCTGATCGAGCAGGGATTCATCACCGAGGCTGTAGTAAACTACGTAGCACTTCTTGGATGGAGTCCATCCGACAACAGAGAGATCTTCAGCCTTGAGGAGCTTATTGAGGCATTTGATTACACCCATATGAGCAAATCCCCTGCAGTTTTTGATATCAACAAGCTGCGCTGGATGAACGGCGAGTACATGAAGAAGATGGACCCACAGGAGTTCTATGAGAGAGCTCTTCCATATCTTAAGGCTGCGCTCACCAAAGATTATGACATGAAGAAGATTGCCGAGATGGTACAGACCCGTATCGAGGTATTCCCTGACATCGCAGATCAGGTAGATTTCCTTGAGGCTGTTCCGGAGTATGATTCTTCTATGTACACCCATAAGAAGATGAAGACCAACGAGGAGTCTTCTCTGCAGCTTTTAAAAGAGGTTCTGCCTGTACTTGAGGCACAGGAGGACTACAGCAACGATGCCCTGTTTGAGGCACTTGCTGCATTCGCTGCCGAAAAAGGATATAAGACCGGCTTTGTTATGTGGCCGCTTCGTACCGCTACCTCCGGTAAGGCTGCAACTCCTGCAGGTGCTACCGGAATTATGGAGATCATCGGAAAAGATGAGACCATCGCACGTGTGAAGGCTGCTATTGAGAAGCTGAGCAAATAATGGGATAAACGTCTTGAAAACTCTGGACGTGCCCAGTGCTCTGGCAATCTGGATGCTGAGCATATATATTTGAAACCGACTGACAATTCTGTTTGTTTTATTTTTGAAATCTTAAAATGGAACGAAATCCATCTCAGAAACGGGCTATCGCCCACCTGTCAGGACCTATGATGGTTCTGGCAGGCCCCGGTTCGGGGAAGACCTCCGTAATAGTGGAAAGAACTGCATATATGATTTCAGAGGGGAAGATCGACGCTTCCTCTATTCTTGTTGTAACTTTTTCCAGGGCGGCGGCCAGAGAGATGAAGGAGCGCTATCTAGCTTTTGTTGGGCAGGAGCGCTCCGCGGTGACCTTTGGTACCTTCCACGGGATCTTTTACGGGATCCTGAAACAGGCGTATCATCTGGATGCGGGGAATATTCTCTCCGAGGAGGAGAAGTATGAGATCCT
>JAGHUU010000064.1 GCA_018064695.1 Candidatus Blautia equi
TCTCAGAGGAGTCAACTGGGTGATAAGATCCATCATACAGAGTAGCTTTAACGCCAACTACAGGATATGCAGCAACTGGTCCCTTCTGAACGCATTCCTGCAGACCTTTTTCAACAGCCGGGAAGTAGTTCTTTGGAACTGCACCACCAACTACTACCTGCTCAAATACATATCCGCTCTCCATATCGCCGGATGGCTCGAAGCGCATCTTAACGTGACCGTACTGTCCATGTCCACCGGACTGTTTTTTATGTTTAGCTTCAACGTCAGAGTTCTTGCGGATGGTCTCACGGAAAGCTACCTTAGGTTTGGAGAGTTCGATCTCAACTTTATAACGCTCTTTCAGTTTGGATACGATAGTATCAAGATGCTGGTCGCCGATACCATAAAGGAGAGTCTGGCGGTTAGCTGCATCGTTTACTGCACGGAGGGTAAGGTCCTCGCCCATCATACGGGAAAGTGCCTGAGCGATCTTGTCCTCCTCGCCCTTCTTCACTGCTTTATATCTCTTGTAGGTATAAGGAGTGGAAAGAACGGTCTTAGGATAGAAAATAGGGTTGTTCTTGGTAGCCATGCTGTCGCCGGTAACTACGCTGTTCAGCTTAGCGATAGCGCCGATATCACCTGCATGAAGCTCTGCTACTTCGCTAGGTTTGTTTCCCTGAAGAACATAGAGTTTGTTCAGACGCTCCTCAACACCTTTCTCTACATTGAGAAGGGTATCATCGGATTTGATAACACCGGAGCAAACCTTGATAAGGGAATATTTGCCAAGGAATGGGTCAACGATTGTTTTCCAAACGTATGCGGATTTAGCCTTGGTAAAGTCGTAATTTGCCTGGTAGATCTCATTTGTTTTCTGAGCGATACCGTTGCAAGCGCGTTTGTCAGGGCTTGGGAAGTAGCCTACGATGTCATCAAGAAGGTTGGATACGCCGCGAAGGTTTACAGGGGATCCCATGCATACAGGTACGATGCTTGCTTCCTGAACGTTCATAGCAAGGGCTGCAGAAACCTCGGTTACGGAGAACTCGTCGCCCTCAAAGTAACGATCCATGAATTCCTCGCTGGTCTCAGCAACGGACTCCATAAGGATGTCATGATATTTCTCAAGATACTCATCCAGGTAAGAAGGAATTTCGCATTCCTGTTTTCCTGCTTTTTCAATATATTTACGGCCGGCCTGTTTAACTACGTTAACATAACCAACGAATTTTCCATCTTCACGGATCGGGAAATGAAGAGGTGCGATCTTCTTTCCATAAAGCTCGGTGAGCTCTTCAACAACTTTACGATAGCTGACATCATCTACGTCCATATCGGTTACGAAGATCATGCGTGGAAGTTTATATTTTTCGCAGAGTTTCCATGCTTTCTGAGTACCAACCTGTACTCCTGCTTTACCGGAAACTACGATGATAGCTGCGTCTGCTGCGCTGACTGCTTCCTCAACCTCTCCTACGAAATCAAAGAATCCAGGAGTGTCGAGAACGTTGATCTTGCATTTCTGCCATGGAATAGATACTACAGATGTGGTAATAGAGATATTTCTCTTAATCTCTTCTTTATCATAATCGCTGACGGTGTTGCCATCTTCTACACGTCCGAGACGGTTGGTTACACCTGCCAGATAAGCCATAGCTTCAGCGATGGTGGTTTTTCCTGCTCCTCCATGACCAAGTAAAACGACGTTACGGATTCGGTCTGTTCTAAAGACGTCCATGTTTGTATACCTCCAAGTTCTGTAATGTATGTCCGAAGGATTCCCTTCAGGCACCTGATATGGCTACATTCTACTAAATTCACAACTATTTTTCAAGTATTTTATGTAAATTTCACAATCTATTTTCAATTCCTCTCTGTCAAATGTGTCATTTTCGATGATAGCCGCCGTATTTATCGGAATTCCATCTGTGTATTTTGTGCAGAATAACCTTATCATTGACTTTTCAGGTACCATCTCTTATAATATATTTCGCACTTTAAACAAGGAAAGTGCAATGATTTTGAAAGGTATCACTATATTATGAAAACATACGCCTTTATAGGTCTTGGTCTCATCGGCGGTTCTGTTGCCAGAGCCATCCGAAAATTTGAACCGGATTCCCGCATCTACGCCTATGCACGACATAAAGAAACTGTGGAGCAGGCTATTGAAGAAGGAATCGTAGATCAGCTGCTTATGCCGCGGGATCCCCTTTACGGAACCTGCGATTATATATTTTTATGCGCCCCGGTGGAATCCAACCTCACCTATCTGGAGGAACTGAAGGATATCGTTTCTGACGACTGTATCTTCACCGATGTGGGCAGTGTTAAGAGCATCATCCATAAAAAGATCAACGAACTTGGCATGAGCGCTCACTTTATTGGCGGTCACCCAATGGCCGGCTCTGAAAAATCCGGTTTCAGTGCATCCTCCGACCGCCTGATTGAGA
>JAGHUU010000040.1 GCA_018064695.1 Candidatus Blautia equi
TTCGGTCTGAAATATGAGAAGTGATCCCTGATCACTTTACAGAAACACAGGAGGAAACATGGGACGAGCAGAGGCTATGGAAAACTACAGACGCTTTTCCACCACCGGTCAGAGTGAGCTGAAGCTGAACTGTGCCCTTCTGGGATATTTTGATCTGGACGAGGTGACGGAGGCGGAGCGCGCAGAATATGAGAAATACCTGAAATTCCGCGTGAGACCGGCATCCGAGAAGATCGTCCGGATGGATGACACTGAAAAATTACAGAAGCTCTATGAACTCGGAGGATTTACGGAACAGCAGATCAGGGTCCTTATGGGGATTGCGGGCGAGGAAGGCAGACTTTCCTCTCTGGCCTGGCTGCTGCGCCTGAAAAAACAGAATTATGGATATCAGGACAAAGATTTTTCCCTCTGAGGACAGAGAATCACAAGCAAATACAGCTGCGGGGCAGGGCTTTTCCGGTGAATACAGGAAAGCTCTGACCCTGCAGATCATGGAAAACTGCCGGAATGAGTTATACAGCCGGTACCCATATCTGGATGGCGCTTTTGCCGCCCTTCCGCTGCAGGTGGAGGAGCGCGTGGAGGTGCCGGGTTCTGATCCGCATTCTGCCATGAAGGCAGAGACTGTGGGGACAGATGGGGAGAAGCTGTATGTGTCGCCGGCTTTTTTGCTGCCGGCCTACGGGGAAGATCCCGCCCGGGTGCGCCATGGATATCTTCACATACTGCTCCACTGCCTTTACCTGCACCTGTGGATGGGACCCAAAATGGAGAAGGTGGGGAATCCGGACGGTAAAAAGTGGGGTCTTGCCTGTGATCTCACCGTAGAGTGGATACTGAGAGATATAGAGAAGGCAGAAAAAACGAAATATAGCCCAAAAGTGGAGAATGAGATACTGACAGATCCATCAATTCCTACTGAAAGTGGAAAAGAGAACATCCGGAATCACTGTTTTGCACTTCTGGATGAGCAGAGCCGTAAGTTAAATATGCGCGGCATTTCTGCGGAACAGACCTATGGGTGGATAAAAATGGGGATCTTTCCCTATGAGGATGCTGTTCTGGAGCAATGCTTTGCATTTGATTCCCATGCCTGCTGGAGAAAAATGGGAGAAAGTGGCGGCGCAGGTGCGAAAAAGAAGTGGGAGGACCTGCTTCTTGGCATAAACGGAAACTCCGGTGGAAGAGGCGCCCGCGGAAGCAGCGCCGGCAATGAGAGAGAAGAGATGGATGCTCTGAAAAAAGGGCGCTATGATTACAGAAGATTTCTGAAACGGTTCGCCGTCATGCGGGAGGAGATCGAGCTGGATATGGAGAGCTTTGACTACATCCCCTACGACCTTGGCATGCGGATGTTCGGAAACCTGCCTTTTGTGGAACCGCTGGAGTATAAAGAGGTCCATAAGCTGGAGGAACTGGTGATCGCCATCGACACTTCCAGCTCCTGTTCAAAGGAGACCGTGCAGGCCTTCCTGAACGAGACTTATTCTATCCTGAACGAAAAAGAGAACTTTTTCAGAAGATTTAAGGTAGTTCTGATCCAATGTGACTGCTTTTTGCAGAGCGCCGTGACCCTTCATAACGAGGAAGAGTGGAAGGACTACATACAGCATGTGGTGATCGAGGGCCGAAGCGGCACGGATTTCCGCCCGGTGTTCCGGTATGTGGAGGAGCTGCGGCAGAAAAGAGAGCTGCGGAACCTGAAAGCCCTCATCTATTTCACAGACGGGGACGGCATTTATCCCACAAAGGCTGCGGATTACGAGACGGCTTTTGTTTTTCTTGAGAAGAACGATTACATGGACATGGTACCCGGATGGGC
>JAGHUU010000305.1 GCA_018064695.1 Candidatus Blautia equi
ATATGATCGGTGATGAGACCGTAGCTACTGATCCAGAGACCCTGGTTGAGTACCTGACCGAAAAAGGACATCCGGCTCTTATGCTTGATCCAATGATGTAATTCATTTCTTCACATCTGTGACAGAATGATCTGACATCATTCTTACATATCGTATAAGTCAAATACCCCGCTGCAGATAACGAGGAATTTGACCTTCGCAGAAATTGCGGAATTCACTGCGGAAAGTAATTCCCATATATCTGCGGTTAAATGTGATAAGTCCACCTTGCCTGCCTGCTGAGATCACCCGTAACCATCTCAGTCGGGTAGGTGGGCTTATATATATAGTGGGTGTTTGTACACTCAGAATAACTTATGCGTGGCTGTTTATGTCTTCACAGCCGCGGATGTAAAATTTTTTAAGGAGGCTTACGAGAAATGCCGTTTAATCAGAAACTTCAGAAATTTACTGGAAAAACGAATACAGTCGAGATCGGTAGCGGCGACAAGACTGTAAAAATCGGTGGAAACTCCACCTATCCTTTCTACTCCTTTGATGCTCCGACAGAGAACACCGCAAAGGTTGGAGTAGAGATCTCAGACATGGGTCTGGAAGGATTAGCTGATGGAATCAAAGCTTATTACGAAGGATGTACCACTATGGCAGACATCGCTAAAAAAGCAGCTGCTATGGAAGGTGCTGATTTCGTTGCACTGTTACTGGAAGGCGGAGATCCTAACGGTGAGGACAAGAGCGTTGATGAGCTCATCGCAATCGTAAAAGAAGTTGCAGATGCTGTTGACTGCCCACTTGTAGTAGAAGGCTGCAAGAACGTAGAAAAAGACGCTGAACTTCTTCCTAAGGTAGCAGACGTTCTTCAGGGAAGAAACGTTCTCATCCTTGCTGAAAAAGAAGAAAACTATAAAGCAATCGGTGCTGCTGCAGGTCTTGCTTACAACCAGGTTGTAGGTGCTGAGTCCGCAGTAGATATCAACCTTGCTAATCAGCTTAACGTAGTAACCACCCAGCTCGGCGTAAATGCACAGAAGATCGTTATGAACGTTGGTAGTGCATGTGCTGGTTATGGTTATGAGTATGTAGTATCCACCATGGACCGTATTAAAGGCGCAGCTTTAGGTCAGAATGACAACATGCTGCAGATGCCTATTATTACTCCTGTTGCTTCCGAGACATGGGGCGTAAAAGAAGCTTCCGCTTCTGAGGCTGACATGCCTGAATGGGGCAGTGTTGACGAGCGTGGAATCGATATGGAGATCATGACTGCAGCTGCAGACCTTGCTGCTGGTTCTGATGCAGTTATCCTGAGACATCCAGCTTCCGTTAAGACTATTTCTGAAATGATCAAAGCACTTGCTTAAATAGGAGGAATATAATAATGGGACTTAATGGTATTCAGATTTTTAAATTAACACCAAAGAAAAACTGTAAAGAGTGTGGATGTCCTACATGTATGGCTTTCTCTATGAAAGTTGCACAGGGTGCATTAAAAATTGAGCAGTGTCCACATATGTCTGACGATGCAATTGCTCAGCTTTCCGAGGCTACAGCTCCACCAATGAAAACAATTAAGATTGGTACGGGCGATGGTGAGTTTACCCTTGGCGGCGAGACTGTACTTTTCAGACATGAGAAAACATTCGTGAGCAAGACCAGATATGCGGTAACTCTTTGCACATGTATGGACGACGCTGCTGTAGATGCTAAACTTGCAGAGATTCCAAAGGTTGACTATGAGCGTATCGGTGAGAGAATGTACACCGAGCTCGTATATGTAAACTGTGGTGAAGGCGCAGATGCTGCAGTTTACACCGCACTTGTTAAGAAAGCAGCTACACTTGGACGTACCCTCATCCTTGGTGTAACCGATCCTGAGATCGCTAAAGCTGCTCTTGCAGAGGTTGGAGCTTCCAAACCGGTACTTAACGGTGCTAACGCTTCCAACTATGCTGAGATGAGCGCTGTTGCTACCGCAGCAGGCGTTGTACTCGGTGTTTCCGGCGCAGACCTCAACGAGCTCTACGATACCGTAGCTGCTATTGAGAAGCTTGGAAACAAGAACCTGATCCTTGATGTTACCGGCGCTGATGTAAAAGCTACCTTTGCTAACGCAGTTCAGGTACGTCGTGCATCCCTGAAAGATCAGGACAGAACCTTCGGATATCCATCCATCATAAATGTAGCTAAGCTCGCTAAGGGTGATGCTCATATGCAGGCAGCTCTGACCTCCCTGTTCACAATGAAATATGGTTCCATCATCGTTATGGAGCAGATGACATACGCAGAAGCTCTTCCGGTTTATGGTCTTCGTCAGAACGTATTTACCGATCCTCAGAAGCCAATGAAGGTTGAGCCAGGTATCTACCCACTTAACGGTGGAGATGAGAACTCTCTGGTTGTTACAACCGTAGACTTCGCTCTTACCTACTTCGTAGTATCCGGTGAGCTTGAGCGTTCCGGTGTTCCGCTTAACCTCGTTATCAACGATGCTGGCGGACTTTCCGTACTTACTTCCTGGGCTGCTGGTAAATTCTCCAGCGGAAGCATTGCTAAATTCATCACTGAGAATGTAGAGCCAAAGATCAAATGCCGTAAGCTCCTCATTCCAGGTAAAGTAGCAGTTCTTAAGGGAGACCTTGAAGCTAAACTTCCAGGATGGGAGATCATTGTTGGACCTCGTGAAGCTGTTCAGCTTGTTAAATTCCTGAAAGAGATGTAATCTCTTAAGGAGCATAGTTTCTTCACGGTCGCGAGACCGTTTGCGGAATGAACCGCAGGGATCCGGCAGCCCCTCCGTTTGGACTGCCGGGTTCTAAAAATATTATTCTAAAAAGGAGAAAACGACCATGGAAAAATTTATCACAATTGGTGAAAGACTTTCCACCACTGCACCAGCAGTAAACAAGGCTTTCTTAGAGAGAGACCCAGAGCCAATTCTTAAAAGAGCAAAACAGCAGCTTGATGCTGGCGCTACTTACCTTGATGTAAATATCGGACCAGCTGAAGGTTATGGCCCAGACCTTATGAAATGGGCAGTAGAGCTCCTTCAGAGCAATTTTGACAACGTTCCTCTGGCACTTGATACCGCTAACAAAGAGGCTATCGAGGCTGGTATCTCCGTATACAACAGCGCAAAAGGAACACCAATCGTTAACTCTGCAGATGCTGCAGGACGTATCGAGTATGTTGACCTTGCAGCTGCTAACGATGCAATCGTTATCGCACTTTGCAATGGTGAGGGAATCGCTAAAGACAACGACGAGCGTATGATGTACTGCCAGACTCTTCTTGAGAGAGGTATGGCTCTTGGAATGGATCCATCAGATCTCTGGTTCGATCCTCTGTTCCTGGTTATCAAAGGTATGCAGGACAAACAGATGGACGTTCTTCAGTTCATCAAAGACGTATCTGATATGGGTCTGAACACCACCGGTGGACTTTCCAACAACTCCAACGGTATGCCAAAACATATCCGTCCAATTATGGACTCCGCAATGGTAGCTATGGCTATGATGAACGGATTTACCTCCGCTATCGTTAACCCTAACGACCTTCGTCTTATGGAGACCATTAAATCCTGTGATATTATCCGTAACGCTTCTCTGTACGCAGATTCCTATCTTGAACTGTAATTCATAGACACGGATATTCTATTCTCAACAGAATTTGAACAATACAGGGGCTGAGGGCAGAACCCTCAGCCCCTTTTTCACACTCAGAAAGGTGGTTGTGCCGAATGTTTAAAGTATCATTTACGTTCGAAGATGGCAGTTTGGTAGAAACATATGCCAATGCGGGGGATAATCTGCTGGAGATCGCGAGAGAGGCGAATGTGGCAATCGACGCACCATGTTCCGGCAACGCGTCCTGCGGTAAATGCCGGGTACAGTTAAAAGACGGACAGCTGGATTCCAAAAAGACCTTACATATCTCTGAAGAAGAATATAACGCAGGATGGAGACTTTCCTGCTGCAGTACTGTATGTGCGGACGTAACAGTGCTTGTACCGGATATTGCTTCTGCATATAAGAGCCGTATGAAGGTTGCGGACCTCAGCTCTAAAGAAGAGATCGCTATTTTTGAAAGTGCCAAATCCGGTGTAGAAGAGACCGGTATGGTATTAAAGAACAGCATGGATGTAGTGGAACTGGAGATGGAGGAGCCAACTCTGGATGACACCATGCCTGATAACGAGAGACTTACATGGGCTCTCAAAGCTACTTTGAATACAGAGCATGTACGCATTCCGTTCCGCGTGCTGAAGAAGCTCCCTGATGTGCTTCGAAACAGCAATTTCAAGGTGAAATGTGTGGTTCGCACCACAGAGAATGACGTATTTGTTTACGATATATTTGAGCAGGAGAAGGACGTAAAAGCAGCAGGACTTGCCATCGATATCGGTACCACAACCGTATCCGCAGTTCTCATTGATATGCTGAACGGAGAAATTCTTGCTAAAGCATCCGCCGGAAACGGTCAGATCCGCTACGGTGCCGATGTTATCAACCGTATCATTGAGCAGCAGAAACCGGGCGGAAAGAAGAAGCTGCAGGATGCGGTAATTAAAGAGACCATCAATCCTATGGTTATGGAAATGTGCAAAACAGCGGGTATCAGCAAGAATCAGGTATACCGCATGGCTCTGGCATCCAACACTACCATGAACCATCTGTTTGCAGGCCTGAATGCGGATCCGGTACGTATGGAGCCATATATCCCTGCATTCTTTAAGACCAATTCTATCTTTGCTTCTGACGTTGGAGTGGAGATCAATCCTGATGCACACATTATCATGGCTCCGAACATCGGAAGCTATGTAGGAGGAGATATCACTGCCGGTACACTGGTAAGTATGATCTGGAACAGACCGGAGTTCTCCCTGTTTATCGACCTTGGTACCAACGGAGAGCTGGTATTCGGAAATTCTGATTTCATGATGAGCTGTGCATGTTCCGCAGGCCCTGCATTTGAGGGCGGAGACATCAGCTGCGGTATGCGTGCTACCGATGGCGCTATTGAGGCATGTACCATCGATAAAGAGACCATGGAGCCTACCCTGACTATCGTTGGAGAGCCTGGTACAAAACCGATCGGACTCTGTGGTTCCGGTATCATTGATATCATCAGCGAGCTTTTCATGACCGGTATTATCAATCCTAAGGGCAAATTCATTCGTGAAGGCAAACGTATCCGCCATGACCA
>JAGHUU010000193.1 GCA_018064695.1 Candidatus Blautia equi
GCAGGCGAGGTTACCGGTGGAATCCACGGCGGTAACAGACTTGGCGGAAACGCGATCGTAGAGATCCTCGTATCCGGACGTACCGCAGCTAACAGCGCTACAAAATAATCTGTGATATAAAATAAAAAGATGGGGCCAGCCTCCCCTGTAAGGGGGGCTGACCCCATCTTTTTTTATTCCCGGTTTACACCGTAAATACCGATGAGTACCATCGCGATTCCAACGATCTGAACCGGAGTAAAATGTTCATGAAGGATAAACACGCCTGCAAGCACGGAGATGACTGTGGTCACGTTTGCAAATACCAGTGACCTTGCCACCGGCAGGACATCCAGCGCTTTATTCAGAAGCAGGAAGGCTCCCACTGAGGAAACGCAGGAGAGGTATACAATACTGATCCAGAACCCTCCGTTGGTGAGCGGTCCCATCCAGAGCCCCATATTCAGTCCTGTGCGGAGCAGTGCCATAACCACAAACACCACTGTGCCAAGTCCGAACATGACATAGGTCCTCTCAAAAGAAGTAAACTGATCCGCAATACTTCTGCTCTGAATACTGAACATAGCTGCGGCCAGAACCGCACCCAGCAGCAGTACAAATCCCTTCCACTGGAATCCGCTTCCCATATCATCCGTGACAGTCATCACAATAACACCCGCCACAGAGAGGATAGAAAACAGGATCTGCACCAGAGTAGGCTTTTCCCTCAGAATAAAAACGCCAAGCAGGATTCCCATGATGGGCACCAGCGCAATGATGGTCCCTGAAAAAGAAGAGGAGGTAAACTTGATACCGTAGCTCTCACAGATAAAGTAGACCACCGGCTGCCACAGCCCGAGAATGATCAGCGGCTTAATATCCTTTCCCTTAAGGTCACACTTAACCAATCCCGTAACCATAAGAACCGTCATCAGCAGAAATGCCACGGAGAATCGCGCCGCCAGCAAAACAAAAGGCTCCGCCACATTGAGCGCCAGCTTGGAAAAGAGAAAACTGAATCCAAAGATGGCATTTCCTGTGAAGGCCATCAGCATGTGGAGCCGCTCACTATTTTTTGAAACACTCATAAAAAACCTCTTATCAGACACACTCCCCCGAGATCAGATCCCGGGGGAGTGAATCACATCATAAATCAACGATATCCAATAAATCAGCAGCCAAGGCCTGCATCCTTAATTGCTGCGATCACTTCCCCGATCTTCTCAGGAGGAAGTACCAGAGCGAAGCGCACATAGCCTTCTCCGTGAGGTCCAAAGCTGGAACCAGGGGTGACAATAACGCCTGCTTTTTCCATCAGCTCCATGCAGAATGCCATGCTGTCGGTGCGTCCGCCCGGAATCTTGGCCCACACAAACATGGTACCTTTTCCGTTTGGAAGATCCCAGCCGATGCTGCGAAGTCCGTTGCAGAGGGCATCGCGGCGTGCCTCGTACATTTTGCACTGCTCCTTTACGCTCTCAAAAGGACCGGTAAGGGCTGCAATGGCTGCCTTCTGAATTGGCAGGAACATACCGAAATCGATCTGGCTTCTCAGCTTTCGAAGGGCAGCGATCACGTCTGGGCGGCCAATCAGGAAACTGATTCTGGCACCGGTGACATTAAAGGATTTGGAAAGGCTGAAGAACTCCACGCCCACTTCTTTAGCGCCAGGGGCTGCTAAAAAGCTTCCGCCGTATGCACCGTCAAAAATAATATCGCTGTATGCGTTGTCATGGATCACCAGCATGTCATATTTTTCTGCAAATGCGATGATCTCCTCGTATAAACCTGGTTTGGCAATACTTCCAACCGGGTTGGATGGCAGGGAAACCACGATGTATTTGGCTTTTTTTGCCACATCCTCCGGAATCTCTTTCACATTTGGAAGGAAGTCATTCTCGGCGGTAAGAGGGTAGTAGTATGGCACAGCGCCGCCCATCTTGCTGCCTGCGGCAAAAACAGGGTAGCATGGGTCCGGCAGAAGCACGGTATCGCCCTCATCGCAGAGCGCCATGCCAAGATGTCCCATACCCTCCTGGCTGCCGTAAACGGTCATGACCATGTCCGGTGTGATCTCAACATCAAAACGTCTTTTGTAATAATCGCAGACTGCCTGCAGAAGCTCCGGCAGATCGCGAAGGCTGTATTTCCAGTTGTCATCATCTGCGGCTGCCTCCTGAAGTGCTGCCTTGATGTGATCAGGGGTGTGGAAGTCAGGAGTTCCCACACTCATATTGTAGATCTTTTTGCCCTGCGCCTGCAGCTGCATTCTTCTCTCATTGAGAGCGGCAAAGATCTCATCTCCAAATAAATCCAGTCTCTTTGAAAATTTCATAATCCATCTCCTCATCTGTACTTAAGATAAAAGCATAAATGGAATTATAGCAAACCCCTGTTACTCTTTCAACAAAAATTCATTTTGCCCGCAGGCAGGGCAAAGAGCTGCTGGCCTACCTCATCGACCGCCAGGGCTACCCGGCTTCCACACAGGATATTGTGGAGGATGTGCTGGAAAAAGATCCATCGGATCTGAACGCCGTCAAGTATGTTTCCACTCTTTCCCGCTCCGCCGCCAGAGAACTTGAAAAAGCCGGCTACCCGGGAATCATCATAAAAGAATGGAATTCCCTCCGCGTAAACACAGAACTCATAGACTGCGACTACTATCACCTGATCCGCGGCGACGTCTCCTACCTCCACCGCTACCACAACGAATACATGAAAGAATACAGCTGGGCCGAAGAAACCAACGCCGAAATCCTCCACTACTCCAGCCGCTAGTACATAAAAGAACCATAACACAGCATAATCCAACACCGCCGCACCCACTGACGCATGGGAAGAGCTTGCGTTTCAGACCACAACTTCTGCCGCTGATGAGTGGGAGGGGTCTGCTTCTCAGGTTGCAACTTCTGCCGCGTATGTCTGGAAATATTGGGGATATAACGTGCTTATACTCTCCCGTACGCACGGGGCGTCCGGAGGGATGCCCACGTGGCTTAAAAAAAAGACGGTCTCACAGGATTGTGAGATCGTCTTTTGGGTTGTTTTTAAGCTGCTGAGAGGACTTCACTCCAAACACTTTATAGGAATCCCTGAGTACTACCGGGATGATAGGAGTCTTGGATCGGATAGTTCTGTGAGTAAATCTTATAATGCTTTAATAAAGGCATCGGCCAGATCCGGCCAGATAGTAACTTCAGGTATCGGGTGGTCAGGATCCCCCTCTTTAAAGAAGCCCTGTATGGCTGCCGTAAACTGCGCTTTTCGCTCCGGTGTCACCGGCAGGCTGCCATCCTCCATAGCCTCCTTAACAAAGAGAAACTGATCGAAGGTATAAAGCTCACCAAAGCTCTTTCCGCAGGCCCATTCCTCATCAGCCACGGACAGTCCATGATGCCCATCAGAGAAAATATGCAGGGCATGATGAACTCCCTTTTCCTTAAGTGCCATGGCATACAGATAACTGTTCTCCACAGGAACCAGCCCGTCTGTAGCGGTGTGCCAGAGAAATGTTGGCGGATTGTCAGCCGTCACATGCTTCTCCAGCGAATAGCGGTCTAGCATTGCAGCCGCCTCGGCATCCTCCCTGTCATAAACCTTCCTGTCAATCAGAAAACGGAAGGAATCCTGATGCGCCATCTCTCCGGAGGTGATGACCGGATAAGAAAGAATTGCAGCATCCGGACGATTGGAAACCTCCCGATACTTTGGATTCTCATCCATGATCTCCTGATGATAATCGCAGATGGTTCCGCAGAGATGTCCCGCAGCGGAGAAACCGCAGATATACACCTGATCCGTGATGATCCGGAAATCCTTCGCATGTGCGCGCACATAGCGGATGGCTCTGGAGAGGTCCTTCACCGGCTGATCCAGAAGCGGATAGTCAGCCAGTGGATTGGTGGTATATGTCAGCACAAAACAGTTATAGCCCTTGCCAAAAAACTTCTTTGCCACCAGCTCCCCCTCAGTAGGAGAGACCAGAAAATATCCGCCGCCCGGGCAGACGATCATGGCAGGTCTTGCTTCCTCATCAGTATGCAGATACATAGTAAGATTCGGAACAAATGCCCCTGCGCCCTGATACTGATATTCCCCATCATCCCAGATGGGAATTCTCTTTTTCACATTCATTTCCATAAAATACGACTCCTGTTTCTATTCCTCAAACTCCGCAACCACATAATACCCGCGTTCTTCCTTCCGGATATCCTTGATCACGCCCGTCTTTGCCTTGATTCGCTTGCTGTTTGGAAAAACTCCGGACATGGCCACTGCCGGCTCGATCATATAGGAATAGTTGGCGCTGACGATCTCAGTGATCTCCACTGTCTGTCCAACCTCCACAAGCCCCGGACGTTCCATCTTAAAAGTAACTTCTCTCATTGCAGTCACTCCTCACTCTCAAATCTATTCTCTATTATACAAAACTTTTCTATCATTATACAAAACCCTTCTCCAATTATCAAACCCATATTCATTACAGTCATATCAGCGCCATATCCGCCAGATAAAAAAGCATTGCCCTCTGAGAGGACAATGCTTTTTTATCTGTTATGTATTATCTTTGCGCTATATCAGATTTAAGCTCTGATACTTTGCCTGTTTCGTTATCTAATAATGTCTGTACACAATCCGGAACTCTCTCAGATGCTACACTGTAGTCAATCACAAAATCAGCATCCGGATCAGGGAATACCAGAACGGTTACACCCGGAACGGTGTGGCCCCACCATTCATCTGTGAGAACAAGGGATGCGGACAGCTCGCTAAGATCCGCAGGATCTGTGATCGGATAAGGGTCGGACTGGATATAGTTTGTTATTTCTTCGATGGCTTCTTTAGTGGTAAATACACTTTCCAGGATCACAGAAGCCTTCTT
>JAGHUU010000189.1 GCA_018064695.1 Candidatus Blautia equi
TGTGAAGGGTGGAGACGGTCATGCGCTCTTTAGAAAGAATGGCGTCCGCGCCCAGGCCCAGATCCGGATGAACCAGAAGTTTGGCGTTCACATCCTGGAAATTAAAGGATTTTCCCATACCTGCCAGGATCACCACCGGGAACTCCAGACCTTTGCTCTTATGGATGGTCATGATGCGCACCGCACCGCTGCCCGCATCGGCCAGGTTTACCTCGCCGAAATCCACCTCGTATTTCTGCAGCTTCTCTATATATCGAATAAAGTTAAACAGTCCTCTGTAGCTGGTCTTCTCGTAGTCCATGGCCTTTTCCACCAGCATGTTCAGGTTGGCGTATCGCTGGGCACCACCCGGAAGAGCTCTGGCAAAGCTGCCGTAGCCGGTCTCCTTCAGCACCCGGGCAATAAGCTCATGGATCGGTGTGTACTCAGCAAGATCCCGCATTTTGTTAAGAAGGGTAAGGAATTTCTGCAGGCGGTCTCGTCGTTCCTCCTGCTCCGGATCCATAAAGAAAGTGTTCTCCTGCTCCTTCACATAGACCAGAAGACTCTCATAGAGGGTCTCTTTTTTCTTTTCCCGCTTCACGCGCTCTCTTATAAAGGCCAGTTCCTCCGCGGAGCATCCCACAATCGGGGATTTCAGCACTGCTGCCAGCGGAATATCCTGCATAGGGTTGTCGCAGATCCTTAAGTAATTTAAAACGGTGACGATCTCCAGCGCGGAAAAATATCCGGTTCTGGATGCCGTATAAGCCGGGATTCCCTGGGATTCAAAGACTTTTGAGAAGTCCTCCGCCCAGCCGCTGGCGGTTCTTAAAAGCACCACGATATCGCCGAATTCCACCGGACGGTATGCGCCTGTGGCCGCATCCACCACCTGTTCTTTTCCCACCATGCTTCTGATCTTCTGGGCAATGGCCAGGGCCTCCAGTTCCCTGTCTGTCTCCGCCGCGTCGTCGTCCAGAAGCTCCTCCGCATCTTTTTCAACCAGAAGAAGCTCTGTTTTTCTGAAGGATGGATCATCCCCCTCCGGGAAGGATGCGCCGGGGTAGAGTGCCGCCGCCTCATCGTAGGAAATACCGCCCAGGTCTTCTCCCATGACCTGACGGAAAATATAGTTTACACTCTCAAGCACCTCCGGACGGCTTCGGAAATTTTTGTGCAGGTCGATTCTCTGCTCTTTGGAATCTGCGGTCTCGTAGGTGTGATATTTCTCCATAAAAAGCTCCGGTCTTGCCAGACGGAACCTGTAAATACTCTGCTTTACGTCTCCAACCATGAAGACATTTTTTCTTCCGTTTACCCAGCCGGAAACGCCTTTGGTCAGGAATTCCTGGATCAGGTTGCTGTCCTGATACTCATCCACCATGACCTCATCAAACTTCTCGGAAAGCTCTGCTGCCGCCTGGGTCATCTCATAGCTTCCGTCCTCTTTCTTCTTCATCAGGATCTGCAGCGCAAAATGCTCCATATCCGTGAAGTCCAGAAGGTTCTTCTCCCGCTTCTTTTCGGAGAACTTCGCTTTAAAGGCGCGGACCAGATCCGCCAGTGCCTCCATGGAAACTCTGCAGCATTTTACCGCTGCGAGGATCTGCTCCTCTGTGCCGGAAAAATAGCGCTCGCCAAGGTCCTTTAAGGATCCCTTCAGTTCTTCTCTTAAAGCCTTCACCATCTCCTTAATGTCCGGCTCCGCATCCATCTTTTTGGTGGAGAGGCGGGCAAAGGAAAGGGATGCCATAGCGGCGGAAACACTGTCGAAATCCTCTTTTTTCATCAGGCTCTCCAGGCTGTGGATCAGTTCCAGGTCCTCGTTCAGGGCATCCTCATAGAGATAAGGGCCGCCGTCACGCACGCAGATCAGCTTTGCCTCCCGGGCAACGCGCTCTGCCTCCTTAAGATCCTCAAGGGCTGCCTGCCAGAGCATCTTCATGGTCTCCGTCTCCCGGAGCTCCTCCACAGTCTCCACCTGATAGTATTTCATAGCGTCTGAAAGCCACTGCTCCGGATCGGGATTGCTCATGGAGCTGTCGTATACCTGCAGGATCAGACCGCGGATGCCGTCGTCTGTCTTTCCCGCAGCATAGCATTCTGTAAATTCCAGAAATGCCGGATCCTTCTTCTCATAAAAGGACTCCAGTACTTCGTTTAAAACATCTTCTCGTAAAAGCTTTAATTCGCCCTCATCCGCCACGCGGTAGCCCGGATCCAGGTCGATCAGGTGAAAATAATTCCGGATCAGGTATCCGCAGAAGCCGTCGATGGTGTTGATCTGAGCTGTGTGGATAAGGCTGCTCTGGCGCTGCAGATTCTCATTGTCCGGATCCTCATAGATGGCCGCTTCCAGCGCTGCGGAAATACGCTCCTTCATCTCCCCTGCTGCTGCGCGGGTGAAGGTCATGATGAGCAGGCGGTCGATATCCACCGGATTCACCGGATCTGTCAGCTTCTGAATAATTCGCTCTACCAGAACGGCGGTCTTTCCGGAGCCTGCTGCCGCACTTACCAGAATGTTTCTGCCTCGAAGGGAAATGACCTGTTTTTGTTCATCTGTCCAGTTTCGACCCATGTCACTCCTCCTCTTCCTCTGCGATCAGCTTCCAGATCTCCTCGCCGGAATACTGCTTTAATCTTCTGTGTTCATAGCCCGGTATCTTCTGGTCGTAACCGCAGACACCCATATACGGGCAATAGCTGCAGGCATCTTTTTTATTCAGCTCATAAGGTGCCACGGAAACATCTCCATCCAGAATGGCCTCCTGAATGTGGGAGATCTTATGCTTTACATACTCTCCCAGCTGGGAAAATTGCTCTCTGGTTGCCACAGAGGATGTTCTCCGGAAGCTTCCGTCTTTATTGATTCCAACAGGAATAGAGGATAAGGTGACATCCAGCTTTTCCGCCACCGCGCGGTCCGCCTGCACAAGACCGTTCATCTTCAGTTCCTTTAAAATTTTCGTCTGTACACTGCTGATATCTTCCTCCATCCGTGCCTGGATCATAGGATCCTTCACGTTATAGTAGAAGATGCCGGCAGGCTCTATCTCTTTTTCAGGATAGTCCAACGCTGCCTGCTGAAGGGCTGCATCCAGATAGATCATCAGCTGCAGCTGCAGTCCATGATAGAGTGCCACCAGGTCAAAGGAGGTATTGCCGGTCTTATAGTCCATAACTTTTACATAGACCTTCTCCTCTTCCTCCAGGATATCCACCCTGTCGATTCGGCCGCCGCCAAAGGAGACCTCAAAGCCCTTCGGCTCAAAAGCACCGTTTTTCAGCTGTTCCTGCAAAGCCCATACGGTGCGGTACAGCATTCTGCGGCAGCGCTCGATCATATAGCTGTTGCGCTCGCTGCTCTTAAGAATGGTATTTCCGTAATCCGCAGATACATCCTCCAGACACTGATCCACCAGGGCGTTTCTCTCTTCCTCCGTCATGGTGTTCCAGTGATAGCCGTGGGTGTGCACTGCCTCCGCAAACTGCTCCAGCACACTGTGCATGATATTTCCCATATCCATGGCGCGGAACTCATATTCCGCACGCTCTGCAAGATTCAGGCCATAGCGAAGGAAATGAGCAAAAGCACAGGCTGCGTAGCGCTCCAGTCTGGTCGCATTATGTGGGGAGATCTCCCCATACAGAACCTTGGCCACGGCACGGCTGATCTTATCCACCGGCTTCTTTGTAAAGGAGGCCTGCACCAGGCTTTGAATCAATGTACGATAATCGGGACTGTTTAAATACCAGGAATACAGTTCCTTAAAGATCGGATCTTCCTCCCGGCGCTCCGGTTCCAGAAGTCCCTGCAGGAAATAGTCAAGGGCCATACCGGGAGCCTGCAGAAGGTCCATAGGTTCCCCTTTTCCGCCGGCTTCCGCCACGGTGAGATCCGGGTACAGCTTCTCTATGGAGCCGATCAGATAGGCAGGGCTTAAGGATTCTCCCTTGGCGTTAGACTGGCTGTAGGAAAGGCACAGCACTTCCGATGGTTTGGTCAGGTTCTGGTAGAGGTAGAAGCGCTGCATGTTCATAAGGACCTTAGGTCCCGGTGCCAGCTCTATGCCGCGCTCTCCAAGGAATTCTCTGTCCATCTCTGTGAGCAGACCGCCTCCGTCTGTGCTTTTGGGAATATTTCCCTCATTCACACCGGTGAAGAACAGCACGCGGATGTCCTTCAGACGGGTTCTCTGCATATCCCCCACCAGTACTTCATCCATACTTGGCGGAATCAATGCCACCTTGGCTTCCGATAATCCGGTCTCCAGGATCTGACGGAAGTCTTTGGCGCTGATGGTCTGATCCCCAAGGATCTCCACCATCTTATCCAGCAGGTTCATAACAATGCCGTAGATCTGGGCGTACTCCTTCTCCATGGCCTTCTCGCCGCGTTTTCCGAAAGCCACCTCTTTCTGATGCAGCTTTTCCTGAATGCGGCTGTCTGCAATAAAGCTGTAAATGCCCTCCACAAAGCTGCTGACGGTCTTCTTTCCACCTGTGAGGGTGGCGCGGAGCATGTCAGTCTCCTGAAGAAAATGTTCTCTGCTCTCGTTCAGCGTCAAGATCTTATCCGGCGCCATGTCTCTATATACACGCACCCAGGTTTCCGCCCACTTTTTATAGCCGCGGATTCCAAGGGCCAGTACGTAATTCTCCAGATCATCGATCTCTTCTCTTGAAAGATCCGACATGCCGGCGCGCAGGTAACGGAACACGGTCTCATAAGTGAAGCCGGAGGTCACCATCTCCACTGCGGCGCGGAGGTATTCCACAAAAGGATTCATAAGCACAGAGTGCTTCTCGTCAATAAAGCATGGGATGCCGGCCTCTGTGAATGCCTGTCTGGCCACCATTCCGTAGGTCTCCAGATTTCCCGTTACCACCGCCATTTCACCGTAACGATATCCTTTTTCACGGACATAGTACAGCATGCGGCGGGCGATCTCCTCCATCTCCCTGGCCGGGTTAGCGGCGCGGAAGATCTGGATCTCCTCCTGTTCTCCCTCATACATCTCTTTTTTATAGCGGAACAGGTTCTGTTCCAGAAAGGCGATGGCAGGTGCTTTACAGAATCTGGAATTCTCTCCCGGCGCGATCTTTACCGGATCCTCAAGATCCTTTGTGAGGGGTGCCAGGGTCTGGACCATTTTTCGGCTCATGTAAAAGAGCTGGTGTGGTCTTGCAGGCGCAAAGGCATTCTCCTTCACATCCATGGTTACAGTCACATATATTTTCTGACAGAGAACCAGAAGCTCTCTGATCACTTTATTCTGAATCGGGGTAAAACCGGTGAAGCCGTCCAGCAGGATCACGCTGTCCTTCAGTTTTTCGGAAAGGGGCAGTACTTTTAAGAGCACATCCAGCACTTCCTCCGCAGTCATGTAATGGCCGCTCAGGAATTCCCGGAAGCCGCGGTAGATCACGCCGGCGTCCTGAAGCTTCATCTCCAGCAGCTTTTTGTCCCCGGCATCGGCGATCATCTGCTGCAGGTCATCCTCCTGAATGTCATACTGCATAAACTCGGAGAGCAGGGATTTCATCTCGGAGAGATAGCCCGGCTTCTTCATCTGGGTGCGCAGGTAGACCAGGTTTTTCTCCTCTTTCTGAATGATCTTCTGGAGTACCATGCTCTTTCCGGTCTCCTCCAGAAGGCCGCGGCTGTCACCGCCCACCTCCTCAAAAACGCGGTAAGCCAGTCTCTCAAAGCTCAGTATGTCGATATTTAAAATGCCTTTTCCCGGGTGCATCTCCACCAGTGTCTTCTGGGTCTGCATGGTAAACTGCTCCGGAACGATCACATAGTAGGTGGTCTCCGGGTGTTTCATGGATTCCTCTATGACAGTCCGGTAGGAATAATAGGATTTTCCCGCTCCGGAATTTCCAATGATAAACTGTAATGACATTGTTTCACCGATTCCTTTTTTATAGAGAAAGACCGCCTATGGTTCCCGGCGGCCCTTAACCTTTTTATCTTCTTGCTCTCTGCAGGATCTCTTTCAGATCCTCCACAGTAAACTCATAGTTGGTATTGCAGAAATGGCAGTTCAGCTCTATGGATTTTCCCTCCTGGATCATCTCGTTCAGGTCTTTTCGTCCGATGCTGATGAGGGCTTTCTCCACGCGCTCCTTGCTGCAGTTGCAGTAGAACTCTGTAGGGATGCGGTCGGTGATCTCCAGATCAAAGCCGTCCAGCACCTGCTCCAGCAGGCTCTCAGGGGTGTGGCCCTGATCCAGAAGTGTGGTTACGGAGCTGATCTTTCCAATGTTCTGCTCCAGCTTTGCAATGGTCTCCTCCTCCGCAAAAGGCATGAGCTGCACAATGAAGCCGCCGGCGGTTCTCACGGTATTATCTTTATTCATGAGTACGCCAAGGCCTACTGCGGATGGAACCTGCTCACTGGTAACGAAATAGTAGGTCAGGTCCTCTGCGATCTCGCCGGTCTGGAGGATTACCTGTCCTAGGTAAGGCTCCTTTAAGCCAAGGTCCTTGATAACGCTGATGTAACCCGCACCAACGGCACCGGATACATCCAGCTTGCCTTTGGAGTTAGCAGGAAGTAAAACATCAGGATTTCCCACATAACCTTTTACTCTTCCCTGGGAATCCGCAGTGACTGTGATGCCACCTATCGGGCCGTCCGCGCGGATCTGAAGAGTCAGCACATCCTTTTCACCCTTCATCATAATTCCCATCATGGCGCCTCCGGTGAGAAGACGGCCAAGGGCTGCGGTAGCCACTGGGCTGGTGTTGTGATGTGCTCTTGCTGTCTCTACGATATCTTTTGTCAGGGCTGCAAACACACGGATCTGGTTATTTGCCGCCATTCCTCTTACTATATAATCGCTCATATCTATCCTTCTTTTCTATAAACTCTTTGTATTCTGAAATCTATGATTTATTCCCAGCTCTTGCCGCATTCCTGCGCCACAAAGGTCAGGCGCTCGGAATCCTCGCGGGGCTCATCAAGCGTGTAGGCATCGTAGACGGCCAGAAGCTTCATGCCTGCCTCCTCTATATAGCGGCAGATCTCTTCCTTTGTGTAGGCTCTCTGGTAATGCTCTTCCTCGCTCTTTTCATAGAGGCCGTCCTCACGGGGAAGGAAAAGGGTGAGACCATAGACATTGATCTTCTCCTCCGGATCGTAGCTGTTTTCCCAGATGAAGCTTCCGTCCTCTCTGTTCTCTGCAATCACCCGGTCACCTAAAAGCTCACGGTACTTATATTCTGTATTGATATCAAAAATGAAAACGCCCTGGGGATCCAGATAGTTGTTGGCAAGGCGGAACACCTGCTTTACGTCCTCCTCCTCGGTGAGGTAGTTCAGGCAGTCGCACACGCTCACAATGGCACGCACGGTTCCGTACAGTTCAAAGTCCTGCATATCCTGCAGAAGGTAGAGGATGTCATAGCCGGACTCCACGCGCTTTTCCATGGCCTCCGCCAGCATCTCCTCCGCGTTGTCCACGCCTATCATGTCATAGCCGTAACCCGCAAGGATCTCCGTCATGGTACCTGTTCCGCAGCCCAGCTCCAGAACCAGTCCGTCGGACACGCCGTACTCTTCCAGACGTTCCTTAAGATAAGCGCCCCATTCCTCGTAGTCCACATTATCCATAAACATATCATACACATGGGCAAAATCACTGTAGGCTTCCATTTCTTCCTCCTGTTTCTCCCTTTAAAAGGCAATACTTGGTTTTATTGTATCAAAAAAGTGCAGAAAATAACAGAGTTTTTTGCTTTGGCGGTATGCGGTGCTCACCTGCGGATGAGCGCAAAAAAGGACTGCGGTGTTTCCGCAGTCCCTTTAGTTTTTCTGATTATCCGATAGGCATGAAGTAAACGTCTGCTGCCTCGCCGTGATAGTAGTAGTCTACATCGTTCTGGTCGTAGCAGTCGCTCTCGTTCTGGAAACGGTACTGGTTGCCGTCGATGTCCACCCATACGCCGTCTGCGTTCAGGGTTACTACGATGGCTCTTCCGGTTCCGTCGTTGGTGTAGATGGTTCTGGTCTTTGTGTTGTCGGAGTTATCCGGGTTGTCCTTGGATGGAGCAATTCCGCCGGCTGCAGGTGCAGGTGCTTCCGGTGCCGGTTCCTCTGCTGCAGGTTCTTCCTCAACTGCTTCCACAGCAGGGGTTTCTGCAGGTGCCTCTTCCATCGGCTCCACAGCAGGTTTTTCCTCCTCTGCAGGTTTCTCTTCCACAGGCTCCTCAGCAGGTGCGCTGAACTCTTTTAATGTGGATGCAGGATCCAGGATCTGGAAGCTGTCCAGAGAGTTTCTGATGGAAGCAAGGTCGGTATTGTCATCGTTTAAGATGGTTCCGGTAAGTGCGTAATACTCGCCGCTGTTGGCAAATACTTTTACGATCTTGTTTGCGAACTCGCCGTCCTTTTTCAGGTTCTTCACAATGTATGCGTAGGTACTGTTTCCGTTGTTGTCCTCAGCAGAGTAGTTCTGGATCTGGTAATCGGTTCCGGCTTCTCCGCTCTCTAAGGTCTCGGCAAGATCCTGTGTATTTGGGATGATTCTGCTGGAGAGGGCTTCCTCGCCTGCCCCGTGCTCGATCATGATGCTTCCCTCTGCCTCGGAATAGAAGCTGTAGAGGTCTTCCTGATCTACCTTCACTGCCCAGGTTGCATCAGGGAGCTTGATGGCGATCTTCTCATCTGCAGATGTGTATACGGCGTCTTTGATTCCCTCGCCGGTCTCTTCCTCCGGGAGTTCTACGCGCTCTTCGGTCTCATCCACGATCACGTCCTCTTCTTTTTTGCCGCAGGCAGTAAGGCCCATGGTAAAGCTCAGCGTCAGGGCCAGAATGGCCAGTAATTTTTTCTTATTCATGTGTAAACCTCCTTATTGAACCTTTATCTTTTTTGTCCCCTCAAAAAAGTTGTGTTGTTTTGTTCCTCTTAAAGCTGCGGGATCTGAGTGATCAGTATTCCAGCATATATAACTCATGCAGCGCGCGGGTAGCTGTGATGTACTTTGCCTGCTGCATCAGTGGTCCCTTCACCTTCTTAGAGAATATACCAAATACCTGATCGAATTCAAGTCCTTTTGCGAGATAATATGTGGTAACGATGATTCCCTTGCGGAAACTGGAGCTGTTTCGATCCAGATAGGTGAGCTTCTGTTTGGTGTCAAAGCCCTCTGCCTCCAGTTTTTCCTTCAGGTAGAGGGAAGCGGCTCTGGCCTCCGCCTCAGTGGCAAGAAGGACGGCTGTGGTCTCATACTCGCCGGTGCGGATCTTCTGCTCCTTCAGCATCAGGTCCAGAGCTTCATTAAGAGAAGTGGTCTTTTCTTCTCTCACAGGTGCGCCGTGGCGGTCAAAGAGGTCGATGTCGGTGATGCCGGTCAGGGCGTTGGCATACTCTGCGATCTCCACGGTGTTTCTGTAGCTTTTGTTCATGACGATGGTGCGGATGTTCTTGCCGAAGATCTTTGGAAGGAAGGTGAGCACGTCCTGTGTCTCCTCATCCATGGTCTGGGCTTTGTCGCCAAGGATGGTCATGCGGCATGGGAACATTTTGCGGAGGATCAGATATTGGAGTCTTGAGTAGTCCTGCATCTCATCCACCACCAGGTGTTTGATGCCGTTGTGTTCCTTCTGTTTCAGAAGGGTGTATTTCATGTAGAGGAGCGGGTAGACGTCCTCGTATTTCAGTTTTCGTTTTTCTAACGGAACGGCTTTTAATGGCCTGTAGCCTTCTCTTTTCAGGAAGCGGCTGTAGAGCACGTAGAGGTCTCTGGTCTCGTACATGGACATGAATTTTTCCATGAGGAGCTCGCGCTCTTCCTCTATAAGGTCGGCGTTTCGTAAGGTCTCCACCTGGTCTATGAAGTATTCGGCCACGGATTCCATTCTGGAGAGGAGCGGAATCTCGGTGAACTTGAAGTAAAAGAGTTCTATGAATTCTTTTTCTGTCATGGTGAAGCCTTTGTAGGTGATGTCACGGAAGTTCATGAGGTCGTCTTCCAGTTCTACGAAGTAGCCTTCCAGCTGGTTTATGAATTCTCTGGATTGTTTTCTGTTGAAGATGTCGCGCTCATCGGGCTTTTTCATCAGGCGTTCCAGATGGTCGTAGCGGTCCTCGCAGTCGTCGGCGGTGTCCTTCAACTGATGGTAGGCAAAGAGGTCAAAGCTCATCTCTCTTATGTTCTCTTCTCCGAGCTCCGGCAGGATCTGGGAGATGTAGTCGGCAAAGACGCTGTTTGGAGAGAGGATGAGGATGTTGCTGGATTTCAGGTTTGCTCTGTCGTGGTACAGAAGGTAGGCGATCCTGTGAAGAGCGATGGAGGTTTTGCCGCTGCCGGCGGCTCCCTGGATCACCATGATCCGGTCTTTGGTGTTGCGGATGATGGCGTTCTGCTCTTTCTGGATGGTGCGGATGATGTTTTTGAGTTTTACTGCGCTCTTGCCACCAAGTTCGGCGCCCAGGATCTCGTCATCGATCTTCATGTCGCTCTCGAATTCGTAGATCATTTTTCCCTGGCGGATCTTGTACTGCCATTTGGTGGTGACCTCGCCGGTCATTTCCCCGCCGGGGGCTTCGTAGGAGGCAGGGCCTTTGTCGTAGTCGTAGAAGAGGCCGCTCACCGGGGCACGCCAGTCGTAGACTAAGGGGATGCTGCCGGTGCGTTCGGAAAAGTTGCCGATACCTATGTAGAAGGTTTCGGGATCGTCATCTCCGTCGAAGCGGAAGTCTACTCTTCCAAAGTATGGAGAGTCCAGCATTTTGCGGTAGCGATGACGGCGGATGCGCTGCTCCTGGTTGGCATTCACCTGATGGAGAAGGGCCTGCTGGTTGTCGTAGTTCTCGTAACCATACTGATCCATCTCGGTGTAGTTTTCCCAGTAGTATTCATGCATGCTCTCGATCTCTTTCTCCCCTTCAGCCAAGGTCTGATCGATCTCGGAAATGCGTTTCTGTAATTTATCTAATACAAGTGACAGATAATCTCTGCCGGAGTTGTTGTTAGTCATTTGAAGCTCCATTGCGTAAAGTAGTAATGATTAATTATACATGAATAGTAGGAAAAAGAAAAGAAAAAACACATCTGCCAGAACAACTCGGACGCCAGGGATATCAAAAAAAGAGGACCAGAGCCAGGCTCCGATCCTCAAGAATGCTTACTTAAATAAACTGATTGCTTTTCTCATCGTATTCGTAGTCGATGGATTTTAGTTTGGCGATGATTTCTTCTGCGTTGGTGTTGGTGGCGGTGCAGAAGGATTCCAGGGAATCGTAGAAATCGCGAAGTTGGGTGTTGATGTAGCTTAAGAGCATAACCGGGTCTTTTGGGATCATAATTGGTTCCTCGTTTTCAGTGAAATTGGTGGGGTTCAGGCTTCTGTGCGGCATGCGGTGATGGTGAAGTCTCCATCCTGCACATCCAGAAGAAGCGTATCGCCGGTGTGAACCGATCCGGAGAGGATAGCTTTGGCAGCCAATGTCTCCACATACTTCTGGAGATAACGTTTTAAAGGACGTGCTCCATAAACAGGATCATATCCATCCTCGATCACCTGAGCTTTGGCAGCCTCAGTAAGCGCGATGGTAAGCTCCTGCGCTTCCAGTCGCTTATTCAGATCCTTCACCAGCAACTCGATGATACCACCGATATTACCCTTCGT
>JAGHUU010000055.1 GCA_018064695.1 Candidatus Blautia equi
GCTCACCGAGAGATACCGAAGTATTCTGGTTTGTAGTAGCCGTTTTTCTGTTTTATATTCCTATCGGAAGAACCCTTGAGAGAACCTGGGGCAGCTTCAGAGATATACCCTGTATATCCTGATGGGAATGTTCTTTACTGTCATCGGAGCCTTTGTACTTTATTTTGTTACAGATGGTGCCATCGGCGCAGGTTCCACAGGCGGACTGCTGAGCTATGCAACATTTACTGTGGATCATTATCTTTTTGGCACATATTATATCAGCATGTCCATCCTGTTTGCTTACAGCGTTACATACGGGGAGGAGATGATC
Organism: Candidatus Blautia equi; assembly: GCA_018064695.1. Lineage (GTDB taxonomy): Bacteria > Bacillota > Clostridia > Lachnospirales > Lachnospiraceae > Blautia_A > Blautia_A equi. Next base: position 314 of record JAGHUU010000055.1, read on the forward strand.
CTTTTTATGTTCGTAATTCCGCTTAAGATGAAATGGCTGGGCATCGCCTATGGTGCAATGATCGCATATGAGATCGTCAGCTATCTTTCCAAGCCGAATATGTGGTATTTCGCAATTCCGATCATTGCTTCCCTGCTGAACTTTGTGGTGTTCTATTTTGGAACCGGCAAAATGCACCGATATAATCCAAAAGAAGTAGTAAGAAAACAGAAGTATAAAAAAGCTGTTTCTGAAGGACAGGCCAAAGCCGCCCGTCTTTCTAAACATAAATGTGCAGTCTGCGGACGTACAGAACAGGATGATCCAAACCTGGAGTTTCGTTTCTGTTCCAGATGTAACGGCAATTACGAATATTGCAATGACCATCTGTTTACACATACCCACGTGCAATAATATTTTAGAGGAGAGAGATTATGAAAAAAGAACCATTTGTTACCCTTGAGCAGGTAAAAGAAATTGCAGCTCAGTATCCGACACCATTCTATGTTTACGACGAAAAGGGAATCCGTGAGAACGTAAAAGCTCTGAAAGAAGCGTTTTCCTGGAATAAGGGCTATAAAGAGTTCTTTGCAGTAAAAGCTACTCCAAACCCATATCTGGTAAATATCCTTCAGGAGTACGGCTGCGGCTGCGACTGCTCCTCCATGACTGAGCTGATGTTTGCAAAAGCTGTAAACTGCCAGCCTGGCGATGTCATGTTTTCTTCCAACGACACCCCTGATGTGGAGTTCAAATACTGTGATGAGATCGGTGGTATCATCAACCTGGATGATATCACTCATATCGACCATGTGGAGAAGACCCTTGGAAAGATTCCGAAAACCATCAGCTGCCGTTACAATCCGGGCGGTGTGTTTACAATTGCCAACAACATCATGGACAACCCCGGAGATGCAAAATACGGTATGACCACCGAGCAGATCTTTGAGGCATTCAGGATCCTGAAAGAGAAAGGTGCCGAGGAGTTCGGTATCCATGCTTTCCTTGTAAGCAACACCATTACCAACGAGTATTATCCTATGCTTGCAAAGCTTATGTTTGAGCTTGCAGTAAAACTGCAGCAGGAGACCGGCGCACATATCAAATTTGTAAACCTTTCCGGCGGTATCGGTATTCCTTATCGTCCAACCGATACACCTAACGATATCAAGATCATCGGCGAGGGTGTTCGCAAGGCTTTTGAGGAGGTTCTGGTTCCAGCAGGAATGGGCGATGTAGCCATCTATACCGAGCTCGGACGTTACATGATGGGACCTTACGGCGCAGTAGTTACCCAGGCTATTCATGAGAAACACATCCACAAAGAGTACATCGGTGTGGATGCATGTGCTGTTAACCTGATGCGTCCTGCTATGTACGGCGCTTATCATCACATCACCGTTCTTGGAAAAGAGGATGCAGAGTGCGATCACAAATACGATGTAACCGGTTCCCTTTGCGAGAACAATGATAAATTTGCCATAGACCGTATGCTTCCAAAGATCGACATGGGAGACTATCTGGTGATCCACGATGCAGGTGCGCATGGCTATGCAATGGGTTACAACTACAACGGTAAACTGAAATGTGCGGAGATCCTTCTGAAAGAGGACGGCTCCTACCAGCTTATCCGCCGTGCTGAGACCCCGGCTGATTATTTCAGAACCTTCGACTGCTTCCCAATCTATGAGAAACTGATTCAGAAATAATGATCATGAACGAGACGAAAATCTGTGAATGGCAGGTTTTCGTCTCTTTTTTTGCCCGGCTGGGAGGATGAAAAAGGGTTGTCATAGGGAAGAATCTGTGATAATATATAGAACGTTCGAAGGCCGGCATGTCGGAATGGCAGACGAGGCAGACTCAAAATCTGTTGGCGGCAACGTCGTGTGGGTTCAAGTCCCACTGCCGGCAGCCTTTAAAGTCGAGGATCTTATGATCCTCGACTTTTTTTGCCTGTAAGACGCATAATTCATAAAAGTTTTATGAATTTTATGTGTACTTAATTGTATTTGCAGTACAAAAATGCTATCTTACAAATCAGTCAGATTGGAAAAAATCTATTTTCGGAGGAAAAAGAATGGAAGTACGTGAGAAAAAACCGGGCAGGGACCCACACAAGACTCCCTTGTATGTATATACTATTATCGCTGTGGCAGTGCTTCTTTTGCTGAACATGATCGTGGTTCCATATCTGGAAGCGCTGCGTACTAAGGAGACGGATTATACCAGCTTTCTGCATGATGTGCAGAAGGGCGTGGTCACTGAAGTGCAGATCGGGGACGAATACATCCATTATGTGACGGAACCCAGCGGAAAGAATCAGATGTACCGTACGATCCGTGTGGAGGATCCGGACCTTGTGAGCCGGCTTCTGGAGCAGAATGTGAAGATCACGGGTACCGTTATGAATAATACTTCTATGATCCTGAGCCTTTTACTG
>JAGHUU010000199.1 GCA_018064695.1 Candidatus Blautia equi
GCTCACCCCTGAATCACTTTCTCCGGTCACCTAATCAGCAAGTGATTAGGTGCCGTGTGAACTGTAACAATTTCACTTACATTCCACAAACCACCCCATCATTTCGTGATGTGGCGGTTATACACAAAGGCATTTGCCTCTTTTTCCTCCTGATCCGGAAGCGGTGCAAGTTCCACCTGCTCACCGTACTTTTTCTTAAGGGCACGGCGGATCAGCTCATCGGCCAGCTGCGGATTCTTTGGAAGAAGCGGGCCGTGAAGGTAGGTTCCGATCACGTTTTTATAAACAACGCCCTCGTATCCTGTACGTCCGTCGTTGCCGGAGCCATACAAAACCTTGCCAAGCGGCTGATTGTTGTTTATGCAGGTTCTGCCGCCGTGGTTCTCAAATCCCACGATTGGCATATCAAAAAGGTCGCTCTTTAAAACAATATTGCTGATTAAGCGCCCAGGCTCCTGCTCGGTATACAGGTCCACCAGATCCAGTCCGGTGATCATGCCCTGGTCTGTCTTATAATACTTTCCAAGCAGCTGATAACCGCCGCAGATGGCAATTACCACACCGTTGTCCTCCACATAAGCCTTGAAATCCTTCTGGATCTCCTTTAATTTTTCGCAGACCAGCATCTGCTCTCTGTCAGAGCCGCCGCCAAGCAGTACAATGTCCAGCTTTGAAAAATCGATGGTATCATCGATCTCAAATGCGATCGTCTCCGCCTCGATGCCTCTCCAGATACATCTCTTCATGAGGCACTGAATATTCCCCCGGTCGCCGTAGAGGTTCAGGAGATCCGGATATAAATGTCCAATGATGATCTTCATGCCTTCTCCCCCTCCATTTTCTTAAGAATGGTTCTGGTGCTGTAGAGTGCGGTATAGTTTACCAGCACATACAGATTACCGGTTCCGTCCGCAATGCGCGCTCTGATCGCCTGCTCCACATCCGCCTCCAGCATGGAAGGGATGTCCACGTACTTCAGTCGAAGGCGCATATCCTGACAGCGGATGCCGCTGACGGTGATAGACTTGATGCTCTCATTTCCCAGCAGGTCAAAATCCACATCCCAGAGCCAGGAAATGTCGATGCCGTCCTGGGCATTGTCGTTGATGGCGATCACCACATCCTTTGGGGATGGGTCCTGCATCACTGCGGAGATATTCTGGTTGAATCCGGCCGGATTCTTTGCCAGGTTCAGAACCACATGGGTTCCCTTAATGGTAAACTGCTCCATTCTGCCGTTTTCCGGGTTGAATTTGCCAAGCATACGCTTAACAGAAGCACCGGAAAAGCCTGCAGTTCTAACGCCTGCATAAGCGGCCAGAATATTATATACGTTATAAAAGCCTTTATAATTGGCTGTCAATGTCTGTTTCTCTACTTTAAAGCTAAGCTGTTCGCCCACATTTACATCATAGGCATCATAGACCGGAACCGGGCGCTTAAAACCACATTCCGGACATTCGTAATCCCCAAGCTGGGAATAATGATAAAAAGAATAAGCCAGTCTGGCACCGCACTTTTTACAGAAACGGCCTTCCCTGATCTCGTTGGTCTCCGTCTTCACCACCGGTTTGCTGATGCCGTAGGAAACATACGGGTTTCCGCTGTCCATAGCAAGGTAAGCAGAAAGCGCATCATCGCCGTTCATGATGACGGTCATTTTAGGCTCCGTGCGGATCATCTTCTCCAGGATATCCATGGTGATGTCTATCTCTCCGTAGCGGTCCAGCTGATCTCTGAAAAGATTGGTGAGGATCATATAATCCGGGTGGATAGCAGGGAAAATATACTTGGTAGAGGCCTCGTCCGCCTCAATACAGGCGTAATCCGCATCCATATGACCATTTAACTTAGCCCCAAGCACAAAGGCGGATACAACGCCGTTTATCATATTGGAACCGGTGTGGTTGCAGATCACCTTTTTGCCCTCCGCCTCAATGGCAGCGGCAAGCATGTTGTTGGTAGTAGTCTTACCGTTGGTACCGCAGACTACAAAGATCTTCTCGCGGATCTCCTCCGCAAGCTCGTTTAAGATAGGCGGGTAGATCTTCTGCGCGATCTGGCCTGCCAGAGTCACACCCTGCCGGCCTGTTTTATGACAAACATATCCTGTAATCTTTGCAGCGTAGATAGCTGCCAGTCTTCTGATCTTCATCATCAACCCCTCCTGTTACGAAAAAAAGGACAGCAGAAAGAAACTTTCCACTGTCCCCATTGACATTCGCCTTTGAATGATCTTTTCGACCTGTATGATTCTAATGAATTATACTAACTCGATTAATACTTCCATTGCGCCATCACCTTTACGCTGGCCGATCTTAACGATTCTGGTGTAACCACCGTTACGGCTTACGTATTTTGGTGCAACTTCTTCGAACATTTTCTTAACCATGTCTACTTCTTTAGTATTTGCTTTCTTTTTGTTGTTCGCGGTTGGAACTTCCTTTACAGGATAGAAAACCTTGAGCATCTGACGACGAGCGTGAAGTCTGGAAGGAGCATCTTTGGTGATCTCTTTCTGTACTTCATCATATACGGTAACTTTCTTTCCGTCTTTAACCTCTTTTACTCTCTTGCCATCAGCATCTTTACGAGCAACTTTAGCGGTTACGGTAACGGTCTCGAAGTTATCTTTCTCGCGAACTGCCATAGCAATGATACCCTCAGCGATTTTGCGGATCTCTTTTGCTTTGGACTCGGTGGTCACGATTTTTCCATGATAAAGCAGGCTGGTAACCTGGCTTCTAAGTAATGCCTGTCTCTGGTCAGATGTTCTGCCTAATTTTCTGTATTTTGCCATTTTATTATCCTCCATCTGTGGACAGCCGCACATGCGTCATCGGTCTTACTGTACTGCTGCTTAGCAAATCCCACGGTATTTTATAGATCGGAGCAGAGCAGAAGCGC
>JAGHUU010000110.1 GCA_018064695.1 Candidatus Blautia equi
CATCATTTCAGAATCTGTCATAACATTACCTCCTCGTTTTATTACACATTCTTTTCTATCGATATTATATGTAATTCATGAACTTATATATCAATTGTTCCAGATTGATTCTCAATTTTACACGATTCCCAACCCGAATACAAGTTTTTCCTTCTATTTTGATGCTGTATTCATGTTGAATTGTTACCATTTCGGCGTGTATTTTTTAGCTATTTTATACAATCGTGCCCTGTTTTTGTCGCATTTATGCAATATTTCGGATGATGCACAGGGCCGGCAAGCCCGGTGGACCGGCTTGTCAGATATATTAGACCACCTCAGCCAGTATCCTGTTTTGTGAAATAGTTCTAATTATTTCGTATTTTATGCGTTTTATTTGTCAGATTTATTGAAAAATCCGTGGAATTGTTTTATAATTATTCCATTATTAAGAAGAACCCCTCGAAAGGAGGACTCCCATGGAATCCAAAATGTTTAAAATCTATGCCAAGAGAGACGACGCGATCCAGTTAAAGATCTATCCGGGTCACTTCGCTACTCCACAGTCCCACATCACCCACTATCTGGATATGACCACCATGAAATCCAGACTTTCTGAGGCACAGCACATCGCTCACGCACTGGCTCAGAATTACGAGGCAAGTATCCCTGTTGATACCATCATCTGCATGGACGGACTGGAGGTCGTAGGTTCCCTTCTGGCAGAAGAGCTGACTCAGGCCGGCATCCTTTCCATGAACGCGCATAAGACCATGTACATCACCTCCCCGGAATCCAGCAACGCAGGACAGCTGATCTTCCGTGACAACGTACAGCCTATGATCCGCGACAAGAATATCCTGATCCTCATCGGATCCGTAACCACAGGTGAAACACTTCGCCACGCTATCTCCACCATCCTTTACTACGGTGGATCCATCCGCGGCGTATCCGCGATCTTCAGCGCAGTCAACAGTGTAGCAGGTCTTCCTGTATACTCCCTGTTCTCCCAGAAGGATATCCCGGATTACAGCACCTACCGCATCCACGAGTGCCCACTGTGCCAGAACAAACAGAAGCTGGACGCTATCGTAAACGGATACGGATATTCCAAATTATAATTGTTGAATCAGTAAAAGAAATCGGGGACAAAGATCTGTCCCCGGTTTTTTTATTGTGTTTTTGTCTCGGTTTTTCTATTACATCCGCCGATGCAGTGGCTGCAGTCGCCGCCGCACTGGATGGACTTGCCCTTTTTCTTATTATTTCTGATGCTCACCAGCGCCAGGCATACTGCCAGCACCAGGATCAGCACCACAATGAAGGTAGCCATAGGCGGTCCTTATGCAGGCTTGTACTCTGCAAGCACTTCCTCAATGATGTCACAGGCTGCAATGATGGTCTTCTCGCAGCGAACCTCCGGCATGAAGGACTGTGGTTTGATCACGTCACAGAGCACAGAACCGTATTTTGCGTTGAATTTATCCAGAAGCAGGTTTACAACAGGCTTGATATCCGCACTCTCGTGGGCTTTAGCCTCCACATATTTCATGGAGAGAATGCTGATGGCTGCAAGAATAGCGCCGCAGGTGTTTCCACTCTGCATGCCGGCACCGAAGCCGCCCACCAGGATCATATCTCTGTCGTGAAGTCCCAGCTCGTAGTACTCATTTCCGGCACGGAGGATGGTCTCCGCACAGTTATAGTTCTGATCAAAATAATACTTTGCGTATACATCCTTTAACATATCTGTTCTCCTTATTTTGCCATGGCAGCGGTAAGCTTCTCTGCCATCTCATCAATATGCTCTTTTGTGATCACAAGCGGAGGAACCAGACGCAGTACGTCTTTACCTGCGGAGATCACAAGAAGGCCTTCTTCCAGAGCGTTCTTAACGATCTCACCTACAGGACGTCCCACAATCACCAGACCCTGCATGAAGCCTTTGCCGCGGCGGGTGGCTACACAGTCAAACTTCGCTGCGATCTCATCCAGCTTCTGCTCCAGATATGGGGTCATCTCCTGCACATGCTCCAGGATCTTATCCTGCTCATAAATATCAAATACTTTGCTTACAGCAGCGCACACAAATGGGTTTCCGCCATAAGTGGTACCGTGGTCGCCAGGCTTCAGGGACTCGGCAGCTGCCTTCTCGTTCAGCACAAATGCGCCTACAGGAACACCGCAGCCAAGCGCTTTTGCACAGGTCATGATATCAGGCTGTACGCCGTATCCCTGCCATGCAAAATAGTTTCCGGTACGTCCCATACCGCACTGGATCTCATCAAAGATCAGGATGATATCTTTCTCATCGCAGATCTTACGCAGTCCCTCAAGGAACTCCTTCTCTGCAGGATAGATACCGCCCTCACCCTGAACTACCTCGGTGATGATGGCGCAGGTCTTCTCATTTACCAGCGCTTTTACGCTGTCAAGATCGTTAAAGGTAGCAAATTTCACACCGCCTGGGAGCGGCTCAAACGGCTCACGGTAATGTGCGGTTCCGGTTACGGCCAGAGCGCCCATGCTGCGTCCGTGGAAGGAATGCTCC
>JAGHUU010000054.1 GCA_018064695.1 Candidatus Blautia equi
GAGAAATACGCTCACGTAACCTTCTTCTTCAACGGCGGTGTTGAGGAGCCAAACGCAGGCGAGGACAGAATCCTTGTAAAATCTCCAAAGGTTGCTACTTACGACCTTCAGCCTGAGATGAGCGCTCCACAGGTTTGCGAGAAGCTGGTAGAGGCTATCAAAGCTGACAAATACGATGTGATCATCATCAACTTCGCTAACCCTGACATGGTAGGTCATACCGGTGTTCAGGAAGCAGCCATCAAGGCTGTTGAAGCTGTTGATGAGTGTGTAGGAAAAGCAGTTGAGGCTCTGAAAGAGGTAGGCGGACAGATGTTCATCTGCGCTGACCACGGTAACGCAGAGCAGCTGGTAGACTATGAGACCGGCGAGCCATTCACCGCTCATACCACCAACCCTGTTCCATTCATCCTTGTAAACGCTGATCCAAAATACACCCTGAAAGAGGGCGGCTGCCTGGCAGACATCATCCCAACTCTCATCGAGCTCATGGGACTTGAGCAGCCTGCAGATATGACCGGAACTTCTCTTCTTGTTGAGAAATAATTCTATAAATTAAAAGGAGCTGTTGCACTGATAAATGTTAGTGCAACAGCTCCTTTTTTTGTTTCTGTAAAAATTACTCTGCGTCTTCCGAAGCAAAATATTCTTTTGTGAGCTTCACTACCGTTCCGGAAAGCAGGAACAGGGCAATGAGGTTTGGGATGGCCATAAGGCCGTTGAAGGTATCTGCAATACTCCAGAGGAGTCCAAGATCCATGGTTGCTCCGATAACTGCCACAAAGGAGTACACAACCATGAATGGGCGGATGACCTTTGCGGAGAACAGGAACTCAATACAGCGTGCACCGTAAAGTCCCCATCCGATGATGGTGGAGAATGCAAAACAGCACATAGCCACTGCTGTGAAAATGGATACCCAGTTTCCGTAGGTGGAGGTGAATCCGGCAATGGTGAGCTCCGCTCCTGCTGCCTCTCCAAAGTTGATCTGAACGCCGCTGCAGAGGATAACCAGTGCGGTGAGGGTACAGATTACGATGGTGTCAGCAAAAACCTCAAAGATACCGAACATACCCTGTCTTACAGGCTTCTGTGTATCTGCGCAGGCATGGGCGATGGATCCGGTACCAAGGCCGGCCTCGTTGGAGAAGATACCGCGGGAGACACCCTTTTTCAGACTCATGAAGAAGGTTCCCACAATACCGCCGGTGACAGCCTGTGGATTAAATGCGCCATAGAAAATGTCACGGAAGACACCCGGAACATTCTGTGCGTGGAGCACTACAACGCCCACAGCCAGGATAATATAAAACAGTGCCATGAACGGAACCAGGCGCTCGGTAACCTGACCGATACGCTTTACACCGCCCAGAAGGATCAGTGCCACCAGGAATGCAATGACAACGCCAACGATCAGGTTGAAGTTGCTGAGTTCTTTCCCCTCTAAGAGCCCAAAGCTCTGGAGTGCGGTATCCACCGCAGTGGTGATGGTATTTACCTGGGTAGCATTTCCTGTTCCGAATACGGTCAGAACGCCAAAGAGGGCAAAGAAAGAAGCAAGAAAATGCCACTTTTTGTCCAGACCGTTTTTGATGTAGTACATAGGTCCGCCTACCAGGTCGCCGTCGCTGTTTCTCTCGCGGAAATTTACAGCCAGGGTAACCTCAGCGAATTTAGTACACATGCCAAGGAATGCGGAGCACCACATCCAGAAGACTGCGCCCGGACCTCCAATGGCAATGGCGCCGGCCACGCCGGCGATATTTCCCGTTCCAACTGTGGCTGCCAGCGCAGTACATACCGCCTGGAACGGAGTCATGGATCCATCTGCGGCGTCCTTCTTCTGGAAGAGACGCCCGATGGTGGTTTTGATGGCATAGCCAAATTTACGAACCTGGATAAAACCGGTTCGGAAGCTTAAGAGCAGACCTACGCCGATGATACAGATCATGGCCGGCACGCCCCAGATAAAATCATTTACAACGCTGTTCACTGATGCGATCAGTTCTAACATAAAAACCTCCGGTTACATTTGATTTGGATCAAGCTTCGTCGTTGTTATTCTGCACGAATTTTGCAAACATGAGAACAAGAAGGATCATGATCACACCACATGGCAGGGAGATCATAGCACTCTTGGTGAAGCCGGCAATCACATAAGTGATGAAGGAAACTGCTGCCACACTGAGCGCATACGGAAGCTGTGTGGAGACGTGATTTACATGGTCACTCTGGGCACCCGCTGAGGCCATGATGGTGGTATCGGAAATTGGGGAGCAGTGGTCACCGCAAACCGCACCTGCCATACATGCAGAGATGGCAATGATCATAAGCTCAGGATCGTTTGCAAACGCATCTACAACGATAGGAATCAGGATACCGAAAGTACCCCAGGAGGTACCGGTAGCAAATGCCAGGGCACATCCGATTACGAAAATAATTGCAGGAAGCATCTTAGCAAGGCTGTCTGCATTGTTCTTTACGATCTCAGCTACATATGGAGCAGCGCCAAGGCTGTCTGTCATAGCTTTCAGAGTCCATGCAAGGGTGAGGATCAGGATGGCAGGAACCATAGCCTTAAATCCTTCCGGAAGGCATGCCATACACTCTTTGAAATTGATAACTCTGGTAGCTACCATATAGATAATGGTGATCACAAGTGCAACTGCACTTCCAAGTGCCAGACCTACAGAAGCATCACTGTTGGAGAATGCATCTACAAAGCTCTCGCCGCTGAAAAATCCGCCGGTATAGATCATACCAACTACACAGCATGCGATCAGGGAGATAATTGGAACCAGAAGGGCTGCAACGGTTCCGTTTGGATTTGCTTCCGTCTCCTCTGCTGCTGCCTGAATGGTACCGGTGGTGAAGAGGTCACCTTTTTTCGCATTGTCCTCATGTCTCTTCATTGGACCGTAATCAGCATCCAGAACTACGAGACCAACCATCATAACGATGGTGAGCAGTGCGTAGAAGTTATATGGAATGGCTCTCATGAAAAGGGACAGACCGTCCTCTCCCTCTACAAAGCCGGTAACAGCTGCTGCCCAGGAAGAGATAGGTGCAATGATACATACCGGTGCAGCGGTGGCATCGATGAGGTATGCCAGCTTAGCACGGGATACGTTGTGTTTGTCGGTTACAGGACGCATAACGCTTCCTACTGTCAGACAGTTGAAGTAGTCGTCGATGAAGATCAGGCAGCCCAGCAGGATGGTAGCCAGCTGTGCGCCCACACGGCTCTTGATATGCTCTGCTGCCCAGCGGCCGAAAGCGGCACTTCCGCCGGCCTTGTTCATCAGGCACACGATGGTTCCGAGAATTACCAGGAACACAAGAATACCTACGTTCCATGGATCGGAAAGGGATCCGATAATGCCGTCCTCAAGGACATGCATCAGAGATCTCTCAGGGTTAAAGTCCGCGTAGAAGAGGCCTCCTACTACGATACCGATAAGCAGGGAGCTGTAAACTTCCTTTGTGAGAAGTGCAAGACCGATGGCCACGATAGGTGGAACCAGCGCCCAGAAGGTCTGATATCTGGCCGGCATGTCTGCTGCTTCTTCTGCAAATACCGGAACTGCTGTCATGCAGAGCACTGCAGCCATTACGGCAAATACACTAATTTGTCTTTTGATTTTTTGAGTCATTTTCCTCTCTCCTTTACTGTTTTCCAATGCTGCTTTACTCTGTTCCCTCCATAGAGTGTTAAAGCGTACATTTCGGATATTATAACATACTTCCGCTCTCTTGTGAATCAAAGTGGGCGAGAGTTATCCAATTTTAATGTTACTGTTCACTGGCAAGCCAGTAAACAGTAACTTCGCAGACATATTTGAAGTTTTGCTGCGCAAAAATGCCTGCTCACTCCTGAATCACTTTCTCCGGT
>JAGHUU010000307.1 GCA_018064695.1 Candidatus Blautia equi
CCAGCCTCTTACCCGTAGGGCGAGCTTTAGCTCGGTACCGCTACATCGAGGACTAAGCGAGAGCGGTCCCTGGAAGATATATACATACCCCTTCCGTCCTAAAATTTGTTAATTATTTTACAATAACAGTTGGCTTTACCTTGACATAAGGGTATAATAGAACAGAATGGACTTACTATGGGAGTGGTGCGTGTATGGATGATATGGAGAGAAAAGAACCTGTATTCAAGACGGGTTTAGAAGATTATTACGTAATCAAAAACAACAAAAAAATGCGCTTCGGCTACACCACCGGCTCCTGTGCTGCAGGCGCCTGCCAGGGCGCTGTCAAAATGCTTCTAAGCGGAGAGAAGACAGAAGCTGTCCATCTCATGACACCAAAGGGAATCGAACTGCACCTGCAGCTCCACGACATCCACATGGATGAAAACGAAGCCTCCTGCGCAGTAAAAAAAGACTCCGGAGACGACCCCGACACCACCAACGGCATCCTTGTTTACGCTCGCGCCATCAAAACCAACGATGGCCAGATCCGCGTAGACGGCGGCACCGGCGTAGGCAGAGTCACCAAACCCGGCCTGTCCCAGAAAATCGGCGAAGCCGCCATCAACCCCGTTCCAAAAGCCATGATCCTGAACGAAGCCCGTCGCATCGCAGACCAATACGACTACGAAGGCGGCCTTCTGATTATCATCTCCGTCCCTGAGGGCGTGGAGATCGGCAAAAAAACCTTCAACCCAAGACTTGGCATCATGGGCGGCATATCCATCCTGGGTACCACCGGCATCGTAGAACCAATGAGCGAAAAGGCCCTGGTGCAGAGCATCCAGGTAGAAATGAGATCCCATTTCGCCCAAGGCGAAAAATACCTTCTGGTCACCCCGGGAAACTACGGCGCAGACTACCTGCGGGAGCACATGCCCCTTCCCTTCGAGCGCAACATCAAATGCAGCAACTACATAGGTGAAACCATCGACATGGCCGTAGAGATGGGCGTAAAGGGAATCCTCTTTGTGTCCCACATAGGCAAATTTGTAAAAGTAGCAGCAGGCATCATGAACACCCATTCTCACTGTGCGGACGGCAGAATGGAAGCTCTGTGCGCAGCTGCCATCCGTTCCGGATGCACTCTGGACTGTGCCCGTGACATCTTAAACGGCACCACCACAGACGAGGCACTGGAGATCCTTGAGAAAAACAACATCCTTGAAAAAACCATGGCGGAGCTTATGGAAAAGATCCAGTTCTATCTGAACCACAGGTCCTATGAACAGATCCTCCTCGGAGCAGTAGTATTTTCCAACGTTCAGGGCTATCTGGGAGAAACCGCCGATGCAAGGGAACTCATCGAAAAGATCACACAGCAGGATCTGGAACTGAAAGCAGCCACAGATGAAGAACAATAAATAACATAATAACGATTTATACTGAATCAGGTAGAATTCAGACCAATATAAATAAATATAAACAAAAGGAGAAATCGAATGATTCATTTTGTTGGTGCAGGATCCGGAGCAGCGGATCTCATCACCGTAAGAGGAAAAAAACAACTGAAAGAGGCGGAAGTGATCATCTATGCGGTAAGACTCGTCAAAACGCACCATCTGGATTATGAAAAAGAAGGCGCAGAGATCTATAACAGCGCCAAAATGACACTGGAAAACGTGCTTGAGGTTATGGAGAGAGCCGAGGCAGAGGGCAAGACCACAGTGAGACTTCACACCGGTGACCCATGCATCTACGGCGCTATTCGCGAGCAGATGGATGTGCTGGATGAGAAAAACATCGCCTATGACTATTGCCCTGGCGTAAGTGCATTCTGCGGCGCAGCAAGCGCGCTGAATCTGGAATATACCCTTCCGGACATCTCCCAGAGTGTCATCATCACACGTATGGAGGGCCGAACCCCGGTTCCATCCAAAGAGAGCATCCAGTCCTTTGCCGCTCACAGAGCTACCATGGTAGTCTTCTTAAGCACCGGTATGCTGGAGGAACTGTCAAGACGTCTCATCGAGGGCGGCTATACCGCAGACACCCCGGCAGCTATTGTCTACAAAGCTACCTGGCCGGATGAAAAATCCTTTGTCTGCACAGTAGGCACCCTGGCACAGACTGCCAGAGAAAACAATATTACAAAGACAGCCCTTATGATCATCGGCGATGTGGTAAAAGCCGGCCATTACGACCGCTCCAAGCTCTACGACCCAGGATTTACCACCGAGTTCCGTCAGGCTGAGAGATAAGATGAAAACAGCAATTATATGCTTCACGCTGACCGGATCACATACAGCGGAAAAGAT
>JAGHUU010000277.1 GCA_018064695.1 Candidatus Blautia equi
ATACCATTTTCAAGGTAACGATTGTTGTTTTATATGAAATTTTCAAGGTTCATAATGGAAGTGCTTCTGACACCCTAATCATATTATCAATTTATGATAAGATTCTTAAAAATTACGAAATATAGAAAAAGAAGTATAAAGACTATGTGATATCGAAATAAAAGAGAAAAAAATCCCTGACAAATGATTTGTCAGGGACTTTCTGCGCACAATTAATTATATTTACGTTTTATTGCGGCTTCAGATTTTTTCTTACGACGAACGCTTGGTTTCTCGTAATGCTCTCTCTTACGGATCTCCTGCTGGATACCTGCCTTAGCACAGCTTCTCTTAAATCTACGAAGAGCGCTATCTAAAGTCTCGTTCTCTTTTACGATTACATTTGACACAGACTCACACCTAACCTCCCTCCAGTTGTAGATTGTGCTGAAATACAACTGTCTGGGTATTTTTCTTGCACGAAAGATATTATATATCATAACTCTTCATTTCGTCAATGATTTTTAAGAAAAATAACTCGATTTTTTTGATCTCCAGACGGCTGTGTCAAGCGGGATGAACACTGATTATTTCAGCATTCCCTCAAGGATGCCTGCTGCAGCTGCGATAGCTTCCGGAACCTTTTCAGGGTTCTTTCCGCCTGCCTGAGCCATGTTAGGACGACCGCCGCCGCCACCGCCAACGATCTGTGCGGTTGCTTTAACGATGTTTCCTGCATGAGCGCCGGCCTTCTGAGCTGCCTCAGTAGCCATAACAAGAAGGTTTACTTTGCCTGCGTTGGTTGCAGCAAGTACTACTACACCTTCGCCAAGCTTCTCTTTCAGCTGATCTCCAAGGTCACGAAGTCCGTTCATGTCTACGCCGTCCACAGCGGTAGCCAGAAGCTTAACACCTTTAACCTCAACGATCTGGTTCATAACATCACCAAGAGCGCCCTGTGCCAGTTTGCTCTTCAGGGACTCGTTCTCACTCTGAGCAGCCTTAAGCTCTGCCTGAAGGTGAGCGATCTTATTCAGAAGCTCTGCAGGGCTTGCTTTCAGTGCTTTAGCAGCCTCGTTTACGAGCTCTTCCTGTTTCTTATAATACTCAAGAACTGCGTTTCCGGTCAGTGCCTCAATACGACGAACGCCTGCAGCTACACCTGCCTCGGAAAGGATCTTGAAGGTACCGATCTCAGCGGTATTGGATACGTGGGTACCACCGCAAAGCTCTTTGGAGAAGTCTCCCATGGATACAACACGTACTTCCTCGCCGTATTTCTCACCGAAGAGAGCCATAGCGCCGGATTTCTTAGCGTCCTCAATGCCCATAACGTTTGTGCATACAGCAAGGCCAGCCTCGATCTCCTCGATAACAATAGCCTCAACCTTAGCGATCTCCTCAGCAGTCATTGCCTGGAAATAAGCAAAGTCGAAACGAAGTCTGTCAGGGGTAACCAGGGAACCTTTCTGCTCTACATGGCTGCCGAGTACGGTCTTCAGAGCTTTCTGAAGAAGGTGGGTAGCACTGTGGTTCTTACAGGTATCTTTTCTGCCCTGGGTATCTACTTTTAAGGTAACGGTCTCATTTACAGAGATCATACCGGACTCTACATAACCTACATGGCCGTATTTTCCGCCGCGAAGCTTGATGGTGCTCTCTACTACAAAGATGCCGTCGCCGGTCTTGATGATACCCTTATCACCTTCCTGACCACCCATGGTTGCGTAGAATGGAGTCTTCTCGGTAAATACGGTACCCTTCTGTCCCTCTGCAAGAGACTCTACAAGTTCTGTATCGGAAGCAAGTACGGTAACTTTGGAATCACCGGTAAGGGAATCATAACCGATGAACTCGGTGGTAACATTAGCATCGATCTGATCATATACGGTGGCATCAGCACCCATGTAGTTGGATACTTTACGTGCAGAACGAGCTGCCACGCGCTGTTTGTCCATAGCAGTCTTAAAGCCTGCCTCATCGATGGAGTAGCCTTTCTCCTCAAGGATCTCGATGGTGAGGTCCATTGGGAATCCGTATGTATCATAAAGCTTGAATGCGTTGTCGCCGGAAAGAACCTTCTCTCCCTTTGCATTCATCTCTTCTTCCATTTCAGCAAGGATCTTAAGACCCTGGTCGATGGTCTTATTGAACTGATCTTCCTCGTTCTTCAGAACCTTGAAGATGAACTCTTTCTTCTCCTCAAGCTCCGGATAGCCGTCTTTGGATCCGTTGATAACCTCAGCGGAAAGCCTGGTAAGGAAGGTTCCCTCGATACCAAGAAGGCGTCCGTGACGTGCTGCACGGCGGATCAGACGACGAAGAACGTATCCGCGGCCCTCGTTGGTAGGCATGATACCGTCGGAGATCATAAATGTAGCGGAACGGATATGGTCGGTGATGAGACGGATGGATACGTCGTGATCATATACTTTGCCATACTCTTTTCCTGCAACCTCACATACAAGGTTACGAAGGGAGCAGATGGTATCTACATCAAAGATGGAGTCTACGTCCTGAACAACTACTGCCAGACGCTCAAGACCCATACCTGTATCGATGTTCTTGCTAGCAAGCTCGGTATAGTTGCCTTTTCCATCGTTCTCAAACTGGGTAAATACGTTGTTCCATACTTCCATATAACGGTCGCAGTCGCAGCCTACGGTACAGCCTGGTTTGCCGCAGCCGTATTTCTCGCCACGATCATAGTAGATCTCAGAACATGGACCGCAAGGACCTGCGCCGTGCTCCCAGAAGTTGTCCTCTTTTCCAAAACGGAAAATGCGGTCTTTTGGGATACCGATCATCTGGTTCCAGAGATCAAATGCCTCATCATCATCCTGGTATACAGATGGGTAGAGACGGTCTGCATCAAGGCCTACAACCTCGGTCAGGAATTCCCAGGACCAGCTGATAGCCTCTTTTTTAAAGTAATCTCCAAAGGAGAAGTTTCCAAGCATCTCAAAGAAAGTGCCGTGACGTGCGGTCTTACCTACGTTCTCGATATCACCTGTACGGATACATTTCTGGCAGGTGGACATTCTGCGGCGAGGAGGGATCTCAGCGCCGGTGAAGTATGGCTTCAGAGGAGTCATACCTGCATTGATAAGAAGGACACTCTTATCTCCCTGTGGAACCAGAGGATAGCTGCCTTTTACAAGATGGCCCTTGCTCTCCATGAAGTCAAGGAACATCTGGCGAAGTTCGTTTACTCCGTATTTTTTCATAATAGTCTCCTTATTATTTCACAATGATCTTGTTGAATTTCTTCTTACCGCGTTTCAGGACTTTTCCGTCTCCGGTAAGGGCTTCTTTTGCTACCACGTATTTTACATCCATGATCTTCTCGCCGTCAAGTGTTACTCCACCCTGTTCAATGGCACGACGTCCCTCGGATCTGGTTCCTACCAGTTCTGCTTTTACAAGAAGGGAGATCAGGTCTACTGCACCGTCGGTGAAGTCTGCATCTGTGAGCTCGGTGGTAGGCATGTTTGCGGAATCAGCGCCGCCGCCAAAGAGCGCTCTTGCAGCCTCCTGTGCTTTCTTAGCCTCTTCCTCTCCGTGAACCAGATTGGTGAGCTCGTATGCAAGGATCTCTTTTGCTTTGTTCAGCTGGCTGCCTTCCCATGCTTCCATCTCCTGGATCTGCTCCAGTGGAAGGAAGGTAAGGAGCTTCATACATTTGATAACATCGGAATCATCCACGTTTCTCCAGTACTGGTAGAAATCGAATGGGGATGTTTTATTTGGATCAAGCCATACTGCACCGGATGCAGTTTTGCCCATCTTCTTGCCCTCAGAGTTCAGAAGCAGGGTGATGGTCATAGCGTATGCATCTTTGTTCAGCTTACGACGGATGAGCTCGGTACCGCCCAGCATGTTGCTCCACTGGTCGTCACCACCGAACTGCATGTTGCAGCCGTATTTCTGGTACAGCATGTAGAAGTCGTAGCTCTGCATGATCATGTAGTTGAACTCAAGGAAGCTGAGGCCTCTCTCCATACGCTGCTTGTAGCACTCTGCAGTGAGCATACGGTTTACGGAGAAATGAGCGCCTACCTCACGGAGAAGCTCAACGTAGTTCAGGTTCAGAAGCCAGTCAGCGTTGTTTACCATGATCGCTTTTCCGTCAGAGAAGTCGATGAAACGGCTCATCTGCTGTTTGAAGCAGTCGATGTTGTGCTGGATGTCCTCTTTTGTAAGCATTTTTCTCATGTCGGTACGTCCGGATGGGTCACCGATCATACCGGTACCGCCGCCGAGAAGGGCGATTGGTTTGTTTCCTGCCATCTGCAGTCTCTTCATAAGGCAGAGTGCCATGAAGTGACCTACATGAAGGCTGTCTGCTGTTGGGTCAAAGCCAATATAAAAGGTGGCTTTACCGTTGTTTACAAGTTCTTTGATCTCTTCCTCGTCAGTAACCTGAGCGATGAGGCCGCGGGCTGTAAGTTCTTCCCAAAGTGTCATTGTTCTGTTCCTCCTAATGGTATTCTGATGATATAAAAAATCCCGGCTTCTGTCCCTACTTAGGACGAGAACCGGGTCCCGTGATACCACCTAAATTTACAGAGTATTCACATACTCTGCCTCTACAAGTGACTTTCATCACTCAGGCACTTTAACGGGTGCCGCGCGTTGCAGCCTACTCTCAAGGATTTCGGTGCACTGCTCCGGGATGTATTCATGTGTCTATCCCCTGCGCCTCTCACCTGCCGGCAGCTCTCTGTAGGTCTTACACACACTACTATTTCCCATCTTCGCTTTTCATTTTCATAGATGCAAGTATACATTCGCACAGATTTATTTGTCAAGAAAATTTCTTTCGGTTTTAACAACTTAATGTAATAAAGTTATCTTCAGTAAATGTTAGAATAACATAAAAATACCGGGGACTTTATGATGTCCCCGGCATGTCTTTTCTCATTCTTCTAATCCGGTATCAGCAATAAGATCTGCTCC
>JAGHUU010000046.1 GCA_018064695.1 Candidatus Blautia equi
ATCAGCATGCCGCATATAGCAAGTGCAGCCCCCGCAAGGATTCCATAAGGGATAACCGGGTACTCTGCCATTCTGATGGCTGCGAATCCGGCAAGTAATCCACCTGCAATACTGGTCAGTGTTACAAACACGATTCTGGAATACTTCACTGCCAGCACACCAATGGCAATTCCCACCAGGATGCAGACAAATAACATGCCATAAGAATTCGGTCTTAAAAAGTAGATGAGGGACACTGTTCCAATACAGGTTCCTATGGCCCAGATGCCCGCTTTATAGATCATAAAAGCGATAACTCCGAAAAGGATTCCGCATCCTGCCGATCCGAAAATATAATAATTGGGATTCCCTGGGATCAATGCATCCACAAGAAGATATCCAAGACCTGCACCCAGCGCTATGCCGCCGATCATCATCCAGAATCTCAGCAGACGGTATCCCAGAATGCAGTTCATAAGTCCAAAGAAGATCATCCCCACCAGAATGATGAAAACGATGCTGGAGTCCGGTCCCATCTGCAGAAACTGCCGGGACTTCTCCATGATTTTTTCCAAAAGTTCTCTCATAGGATCTCCTGTTATTATCTTGTTATATGTTTATATGTTCATCAGAAGATGAAATAAATGGTCTTTAATTCCTCCAGCATGCCGTAATGGTATTCCACTGTATGAAGTCCGTGGATACGCATGTAATACTGAGCCGCATCGGATAAGGCATTTCCGCGGATCCACTCATCGCATGCTGCCTCAAAAGCCTCCTGGGAGGAAAATTTAAAGCGAACCACCGCCGCATTGTCGTCCATTCTCATACAGCAGTAATCATAGATGGTCTGACGGTCATAGTTATCAAAAATACCGTTGTTCAGAACATAAAAGTTTTTATCCTTTGCAGTACATGGCGGCACAATGAATTCATCGGATGGAGTGTAGGTGATCTCATACTCCTCCGGGAACGGGCAGAGGTAATCCATGATGGTGGTCTTATGCTCTGCCAGCGCAGCGGCATCCCCCTTCAGGAATTCCGGCTGATCGGCATTGGTGGCATCCACATAGTAGAATTCGCCGTCAATGCGCACAATGTTCCATGCATGGCCGTCTGTTCTTCCAAGTACATCGCCGTCTACATAGAGGCAGTAGATGCCGAGTCTCTCCAGCAGATACTGCATGGCTCTGGCATAGCCTGCGCAGACTGCATTTTTATAATAGAAAATACCTGCCACACTCTGGTCATGATCGGAAAAAGCGTAATCCGCATGGTCAATAACGTAAGTGTAGACTGCTCTCACAATGTCATACTCACTATAGTCATCGGCAATGCTCCACTTGATATCCCAGTAGGCATCATCCATCGCCTTTTCAATGGCCGCAGACTCCTGGCTGTCATACTCGTAGCCCGGAGAGAAGGTGCAGTAAGTACTGTCTCCATATGTGGTACGGAAAACTTCTTTTTTATTCTGGATCCAGAACAGCTCCGGATGGTCTTTCATCACTGCGTGATACGTCTTATCCAGGGAATCGGCCTCGGATAAGGTAACATAAAAGTCGGTCTTCCGCTCCTTCACGCCCTCAATGATCTGTCGGTAAGCGCGCTGCTCATTCTCATCCAGCTGGTAATAATAAAACTCAATGTGATCGGCATCCTGCACAGGAAGCTCCTCGTTTCGAAGCTTCTTTACCTCTGTAGGCTCTGTGGAGAAAAGTCCCGTTACGCCATCCAGAAAAGATGCTATGCCGCCGGGCATATCCCCGATCACTCCTTTTTTGATCAGCGTCTGTCCAATCTGGCTGCCCAGATACAGAACAACGATCAGAATACATAAATACCAGATTTTCTTTTTCATAAATACTCCCACTTTACATAAAACAATAACTAACCCCTCTCTATTATACATAAATCACAAACATTTGCAAACCCGGTAAAAACTGTTGCTATTTTTTCTTTCCCGATGTAAACTGGTGCATGTGTCTGTCGGCACAGCCAAAAAAGGAGGAACTATCAGGATGAGTGTTAAAATACCGATCGAGACGTCTGCGCGTCATGTTCATATTTCTAAACAGGATTTTCATTTTTTATTTGGAGAAGATGCCGAGTTACATTATGTGAAAGAGCTGAGCCAGCCGGGCCAGTACCTCTGCGAGGAGCGTATCACCGTAGTAGGTCCCCGCGGCACCTTTGAAAACATGGCCATTCTTGGACCATTCAGAAAAGATACCCAGGTAGAGCTCTCTCTCACCGATACCAGAAAGCTGGGAATTCCGGGCATGATCCGTCAGTCCGGTGATATCGAGGGAACACCGGGATGCATCCTTCGGGGACCAATGGGCGCGCTTACCATCAGCCGCGGCGTCATCGTTGCAAAGCGTCACATTCATATGACACCTGATGAAGCTCTCACACTTCGCATTCGTGACAACGATGAAGTGTTTGTCCTTACCAAAAGCTATGGACGTGCCCTCATCTATGCGGATGTAGTTGTGCGTGTCAGCAGAAGCTTCCGCCTCTCCATGCATGTGGATACCGATGAGGCCAACGCATTCTCAAGCGATGCCGAGCCATACGGCGTAATTGTCAAGCTTTTTGATGACACTTATAATACCGATAAGTGGATTGAAGAGGTTCTGGAGGGCATCAACCGATAAAGCAACAGGCAAATAAGAAAGAGGGAACAGCAAGCTGTTCCCTCTTATTTTTTTGATTTTTATTTCATTTCAAACTCTTCTGCAATCAGGCTTTCATCATCAGCAGAAACTCTGATCTCCTCAGGAATCTCAGGGCCATAGACCTCGCTGACACCCTGTTCAGGGCCGAAGGTAGGAATGACATCCGGCATCAGCGGTCCTACAAAGAACTCACTGCTGCAGTCTACCACGATCACCGGTTTCTTAGGAGCCTCCGGGAAGAATGTGATAGGTGCAAGATCCTCTTTCTCCATAAAGTCAAAGCTGAAGGTGATCTCGGTTACAGGAGTGTTGGTTACAAAAGCGATCTCCTCCGCACTTTCAGGGATGAAATCAGAGGAATCGTACTCTTCTGCCATTTCTGATTCCGCACCGGCTTCTGTATCAGAGCCTTCCTCGTAATCCTTCACGGTATCATCCACATCAATCGTGAGGTTCCAGGATCCCAGATCCTCAAAGATGTAGATCTCATCAAAGAACTCCGAGTCATTGATCTCAGGCTGCTGTTCAGGCTGTTCAGTTGTCTCTGTCTGCTCGATCTGTTCAGGCTGCTCTGTTGTCTCTGTCTGTTCGATCTGCTCAGGCTGCTCTGTTGTCTCTGTCTGTTCGATTTGCTCAGGCTGCTCTGTTGTCTCTGTCTGTTCGTTCTGTTCGTTCTGTTCAGGCGCCTCCTGATCCACCGGATTCTGAATCATCGGCTCTTCGGATACATGGATCTCATTCTCTTTTCTGAGTGCCTCCATCTTCTCCTCTGTTGGGTAGATGGATGGACGGCGGATATAGCGGAAGCCTGCGCCGTAGGCCTCGTCAACTGTTACTGTATAATATCTTCCGTTACAGTGAACAACGATCCAGTCTCCATTGTCGGTCTTTCCGCAGAGGATACCAACATGGTTGTTGCTCTCTGCTTCCGGTCCGCGCTGGAATACAAAATCGCCCGGCTGTGCGTCTTTCTCCTCAATGAAGGAGGAAGCGATCCACTGGCTGCTGGTTCCTACACCAACAATGCCTTCGTATGCGCTGCTGCGGAAACCATTGATGGCTGCCCAGGTTACAAAACCGCTGCAGTCAAGTCCATACGGACGAATGGTTCCTGTAGAGCTGCTTCCGGCATCTGTGACCTCGGTGAATGCGCCCCATCTTGGGTCCATACCGATAACGGTGGATTTACCGCCCCAGAAGTACTGTACTTTATCAATGAGGGAATAAGCTGCGGCAATCACGTTTACGCGCTCCTCGCTGACCTTCTCGCCAACACTCTGGCGGATAAAGCCTTTTGAAGCGGTAGCGGTTGCACACAGGAGTTTACAGGTAGTTTCCACATATTTGCGGATAAATTTCTGATCCTCCTCGGTGAGCTCGTTTTCCTCAATGTATTTGTCAATGTGATAATTTGCATAGGCTTTCTTATCAGGATCATCTTTGTCAGAGAGGATCGGATTTAAGTATGCGAAGATCTCTGCCAGCTTTTCCTTGGAGGAAGCCTTGATGTCATAAGAGGTTTTTCCCTCTTTATGTTCTTCATAGATATAGATTGCCAGAATATCCTGCCAGTTACGAACCAGATATTTATCAGCAGAGGTGGTCACACTGCCCTGCGGGCCGTCGGTGAGATTGTTCTTCTCGCGGTATTCCCGCTCGATCTCATCCATGACGGAGGCGAACTTCTCTTCAAAGGTGATCTGGTATCTGGTTTTCAGACTTGTATTGTCAAAAGGTGCGCCCACGTGGAGATTCTTTGGATAGCTCTCCGCTTTCTTAATGCGCTCCTTCTGCTGCTTTTCCTCAGCCAGTCTGCGTTCTGCATCCACCAGTTCCTCGTAGTTGGTGATTCGGTTCTTGTCGGATCCGCGAAGTTTTTCATACTCGGCTCTGACAGAAACGATCTCCTGTTCCATCTCTACGGTAATCTTTTTCTTATATAAAGTATGGATCTTTTTGATAAAACCGGCGATCCACTCTTCTGTCTTTATAGTGTCCACAACAACTTCGGCGTCAGACGTCTCTTCCTCTTCCGGTTCGGTCTCTGTTTCAGGATCAGAGGACTCTGTATCTTTCTCCGGTTCGGATGGAGTTTCCTCCTGCTCGGTACCGGGTGTTGGTTCCTGCACTGCAGGGGTATCCTGCGGTTTTTCCTCCGGTACGGTAACCTCCGGTTCCGGTGTTTCGGTTCCCTGGTTTTCCTCCTGTACAGGCGGCTCCGGCTGCGGAGTTTCTGTCTGCTGCGGCTGTTCCGGCGTTGGCTCCGGGGCCTGCTCCGGTACCGGGTCAGGTGCCGGTGCTGGCTCGACTGCCGGCGGTGTTGTGATCTGTGGTGTTACCTCAGGTGCAGGCGTTTCAATGACTTCTGTCTCACTGCCTGTTGGTTCTTCACCAAAAATGAACGCAGAGTTAGACATAAGCATCGAAGCAGCTAACGTAATGCACAGATATTTAGTTAAAAGCTTATTCTTCATTTAACTGGATGCTCCCTTCAAATGTCTCAGGTATCCTTTTATTTCCCCTCATAAAAGGACACAACCCTACCAACTTACAATAACTCATGAAATTATAACACATTTGTAAAACAAATGCAACTAACGACAGTATAGCTCCCTGCATTAACTCTTCTGTAATCAGGAGTTGACAGAAAAGGACTGTTCCGGTGTACAGAACAGTCCTTTTATATCTCATATTCCGGGAATATCATCATTTCAGAGCATCAGAAAAATCCGGTGTGCCGTAGAGGTCATACGGTGTGGTCTGATATACATAGTAATTCAGCCAGTTTGTATAAAGGTTGTTTGCTGTGGCTCTCCACATAAGAAGCGGCGGCTGATTCGGGTCATCATTGACATAATAGTTCTTCGGCATATCAATAGGCAGCCCTTTGCCAAGGTCTCTCTTATACTCTCCGTCCAGTGTCACGCGGTCATATTCCGGATGTCCCATAACAAAGATCTTTCGTCCGTTCTCAGACATAGCCAAGAATAAGCCGGCTTCCTCGGATTCCGCCATGACTGTCAGTTCCTTACATGCGTGAATGGCATCCAGCGGTACCTCGGTATGTCTGGAATGCGGGCAGAGGAACATATCGTCAAAGCCACGAACAATAGGAATCTTGCGGTTCAGCACCCGATGCCAGAAAAGACCGAACATTTTGTGATCCAGCGGCTTCTTTTCCAGTCCGTAAAAATGATAGAGGGATGCCTGAGCAGCCCAGCAAAGGAAGATCGTGGATGTTACATGCTCTTCTGTCCAGTCCATGATCTCCACCAGCTCCTGCCAGTAGTCCACCTCCTCAAACTCCATCTGCTCCACAGGGGCACCTGTGATGATCATACCGTCAAAACGTTTCTCTTTCAGATCTGTAAAGGTCTGGTAGAACTTGTTGAGATGGCTGACAGATGTATTTTTAGACTCGTGGCTGGCAACTGCCATGAAGGTCACATCCACCTGAAGCGGGGAATTGGAGAGGGAACGCAGCAGCTGCAGCTCCGTATCCTCCTTAAGCGGCATCAAGTTCAGGATCAGAATCTGGATAGGACGCATATCCTGATGGATCGCACGGTTCTCATCCATAACAAATATATTTTCTCTCTCCAGGATCTCCTTTACAGGAAGATCATTCTGAATTTTAATTGGCATACTTTATTCTATCCTTTCTGAGTTTGTTTCAGTTTTCAGAAGAAGCGCCTGCAAGCTGCAGAAAGTCATCTTCTGAGAGAACCGGGATTCCAAGCTCTCTGGCTTTTTTATTCTTGGCGGAATTGGAGGTGGTATCGTTGTTGATGAGATAATCTGTATTCTTAGATACAGAACCTGCCACCTTTCCTCCCTGGGATTCAATATAGTTTTTCAGCTCATTTCTGTTTGCAAATTTCTCAACACTTCCGGTGATGACGAAGGTCTTTCCCTCCAGAGCCTGATTTGCGGTGCGCTCTTCTTTTTCGATTTCAAGATGTCCAAGAAGCTGCGCAAGCTGTGTGCGGTTCTCCTCTTTGCTGAAATACTCTGTCATGCTGCGGGCAATCACAGGGCCAATACCATCTATAGATGATATCTCCTCCCCAGAGGCAGCCATCATCTTATCCAGATCATCCTGAAAATATCTGCAGATGAGCTTTGCGTTGGAAAGAC